>JAGOCY010000317.1 GCA_017998495.1 Corallincola sp. | reverse complement strand
GATCCTGCAGGTGGGCGCGGGTGAGGGCGTCGAGGGCGCCAAAGGGCTCATCCATCAGCAGCACCTTGGGCTTCATCGCCAGTGCGCGGGCGATGCCGACACGCTGTTTCATGCCACCAGAGATCTCCGCTGGGCGCTTGTGCATGGCGTGGTCCATGTGCACCAGCTTGAGGTTGTGCTCGATCCAGTCGCGCATCTCGGCTTTGGCCATCTGCCGGCTAAAGCAGGTTTTGACCGCCAGTTCGACGTTCTCATAGGCGGTCAGCCACGGCAGCAGTGAGTGGTTCTGAAACACCACGGCGCGGTCAGGGCCCGGCTCACGCACTTCGCGGCCGTCGAGGATCACGCCGCCTTCGGTGGCGTTGTAGAGACCGGCAACGATGTTGAGCACTGTCGATTTGCCGCAGCCGCTGTGGCCGATGATGCTGACGAACTCGCCCTTGTCGATCTTCAGGTCCACCTGCTGCAGGGCGCGGAACGGCCCTTTGTCGGTGGGGAAGGTGATGCCGACGCTGGTCAGCTCCAGGTATGTACTTGCCATCTGCGGCTCCTTTTTCGCTCTGTAGCCAGCGTTTACCCAGCGGGGGCGGGCCAAAACGCGGCGCAAAAAAAAGAGCCCAGCCTTTATCACCGCGTGCGATGACCAAGTGCTGGGCTCCGTTGCCCGATTGAGGGTGGTTACCACCGCTCTACCTAGATGGTGATAATCAACCTCTGTGCCAGATGTTTAATGTTCAATATATTCATGTTGTTAGTCTATGGCTGCCGCTTCTTGCCATCTACCTCAAGAGTGATAGTGGTGCAGCGCGCACCATCAGTGTGCGCAGTTATCGGGCAATGGGTGGGGGTTGGCACTAGGTAGTTGGCGGCGATCGGGTGGCCTGGCGATGGCGCAGGCGTGGGGGAGGTGAGCAACGCTGCGTCGGCTGCAGGCTGCCTGACTCACGGGTGTCAGGCAGCCTAAGGGAGCATTACTCGCCGAGCATGGGGCCGCTGCCACCACCGCTTGGGACTGGCCAGCCGAGGAGGCTGGCGGCCTCGGCATAGAGATCCGGGCGATAGACCTGACTGACCAGGGCGTCGCCGCTGATACCGGCCGGCAGCGGGGCGACGCTGGCCAGTTCGGCCAGACAGCGGCGGCCATGGTCGGGCCAGGGGTAGGCGCTGGCCCCACCATCGAAGCGGTGGAACTGCGGCAGATAGTAGGGGGCTGCATCGTGGCTGCCATGCACCACCCCGGTCAGTAGCGGTAGCAGCTGTTCGCTGGGTAGATTGAGGTACTCGGGGCGGGCCAGCACCTCGGCGGTCTGGCGGCGGTGGTCTGGTTCGGCCAGCCAGGCCAGTGCCTCCATCACTGCCAGCCGTAGCCGCAGATGGGCCTCGGGGTTCGCCTGATGCCAGTGGTCGGCAACCGCCAACAGCTTCTCGGGGGCATCGGCCCAGATATCGGCACCGGTCACCAGCAGTTCACCCACCCCTTCGGCGACGGCGACGGCAAACCAGGGGGCACCGGCATTAAAGGCGTCGATCTCGCCGGCGCGTAGAGCATCCACCATCTGCTCTGGCGGCAGCACCACCAGCCGGGTCTGGCGCCAGTCGGCACCGCCGGCCCGCAGTAGCTGGCACCACTGGATGGTATGCACCGAAAAGGGGTGAACCGTGGCCAGCCGCAGCGGCTCGCTGTTGCTGCGCTGGCGTTTGGCGATCAGCCGGGCCAGGGCCATGGCCGCCTGCTGCGGTTGGCGCCAGGGTTCAATCAACCCCAGTTCTTGGGCCAGGGTGGTGGAGACGGCGATGGCGTTGCCGTTACGGCCAAGGGCCATACCGGACAGCAGGGGCTGCGCTGGGCTGCCAACACCGGCAGTGACATAGAGCGCGAGCGGGGCCAGCAGCTGGGCGACATCGACCAGGCCGACGATCAGCTTGTCGCGCAGGCTGGCCCAGCTGCGCTCGCGCTGCAGGCTTACATCAATGCCGTGGCGGGCATAGAGCCCCAGCTCCTGCGCCATGATCAGCGGCGCCGCATCGGTCAGGCGCACATAGCCAAGAGAGATATGGGGAGCGTTCATGCCTTGCCTCCGGGCACCCGGCGCGTGGCGCCAAGGGTCTTCAGTATCTGTTCTGCCACCTGCTCCAGACGCAGGCTGCGATCCATGGCCAGCTTACGCAGCAGGGCGTGCGCCTGTTCTTCATCTAGCCCCTGCTGGGCCATCACCAGCCCTTTGGCGCGCTCAATCAGCTTGCGCGCCTCCAGTTCGGCGCGGGTGTCGCGCAGCTGCTGGCGTAGCATCTGGAAGGTCTGAAACTGGGCCAGGGCCACCTCAACCACCGGCTGTACCCGGCTGGCATCCAGCCCCTCGGCCTGATAGGCGCAGACCCCGGCCCGGATGGCAGCGGCCATAAACTCGCGGTCGGGGCAGGAGGCGGCGAGCAGGATCGGTGTCGGGTTGAACTCGCCAATCAGCGAGAAGCTCTCGAGCACGTCGCGCTCCGGTGAATCGAGATCGATCAGCACCAGATCCGGCCGGACCTGCTCCATCTGCATCAGTAGCCGGCCGGCACTGCCCAGCTCGGCCACCACCTGGTGGCCAGCTTCGCTGAGGGCGGCGGCCAGCTGGCCGCGCCGTTCCGGCAGGTCATCAATTAACATGACGCGCAACTGGCGCGCTACGGGTGGATCGGTCGACACGGCATAACCTCGGTGGCAAGCAGACCAACGGCTAGCGCAAGAGTTATGCCAATTCTGTGGGCGGGAAGGCGATCACATGATCGGCCTGCAGCCGGATACGGATCTGCTCGCCGATCTCATGCTCGTTGTGGCTGGGCACCAGCGCCAGCACCAGGGTGCCGCTGGCCAGCCGTAGCCGGTAAAGAAAGTCGGCGCCGCGAAACAGCCGGGCCTCAATGGTGGCGCGCGGGCCGTCGCCCGCGCGGTCGTCCAGCACCACGTCATCCGGGCGCAGCAGCACCTGTAGCCCAGTGCCCGGCGCATGAGGATGGGCGTAGCGGCAGTGCAGTGGTCCCAGCTCCGTGGTCAGGGTGGTAGCGTCGCTGACGCTGGCGTTGATAAATACCCCTTCGCCGATGAAGTTGGCCACCAGCCGGTTGGCCGGCTCATGGTAGAGGGTATAGGGGCTGGCCCACTGCTGCAGCTTTCTGGCTGCCACCACGCCCACCTGATCGGCCATGGCAAAGGCCTCCTGCTGGTCGTGGGTAACCAGCAGCGCGGTGGTGCGCTGGGCGCGCAGCAGTTCGCG
>JAGOCY010000316.1 GCA_017998495.1 Corallincola sp. | reverse complement strand
CGCGCCTGTTTTCCCGGCGGCTCTATCACCGGCGCCCCCAAATTGCGGGCGATGAGCGTGATCGATGCCCTCGAACCGCAGCGCCGTAACCTCTATTGTGGTGCCATTCTCTATTTGAGCGCCTGTGGCCACATGGACAGCAATATCGCCATTCGCACCGCCCTCTGCTGTGACGGCCAGATCCATGTGTGGGGTGGCGGCGGGCTGGTGATCGACTCCGACGGCGAGGCCGAGTACCGCGAAACCCTCGACAAACTGGCGCGCATTCTCCCCCTGCTGGAGCAGCCGTGACCCTGGAGCAGTTTCTCAACCGCCTGCTGCTCACCCCGCTGGCCCCCGGCGAGCTGCCGCCGTTGGGAGTGCCATCGGCGGTTACATTGGTGGTGCGGCAGCAGCAACAGCACGCCGAGCTACTGCTGTCGCGGCGCTCAGGAGCACTGCGCCATCATCCACACCAGATCTGCTTTCCCGGTGGCCGTCAGGATGACGACGATGACGATCTCTGGATCACCGCCGAACGGGAGTGTGAAGAGGAGTTGGGGATCAGTCGCGGGCGCTTAAACTGTGTAGCGCGGCTGCCGGCTCATCTGACTCGCAGCGGTTACGCGGTGCAGCCCTTTGTGGCCACCCTTAACGACAGCTGTCCGTTGCGCCACCAGCGCGACGAGGTGAGTGAAGCCTTCTGGTTGCCGCTGGCGCCACTGCTGGATCACCGCCGCTACGCCAAAGTCGCACTCGATGCCCTGCCCCTACCGCTGATCTTTCTGCCCACTCACCACGGTCTGATTTGGGGGGTGACGGCAGCCATCCTCTATCGCTTGGCCCGCCGTCTCAATCCGCCAACAGTCTGACTTCAGAGGATCGGCAGACGGATATCCTCAAATAGCCGGGCAATGTCCTCGCTGGAACGGGTCATCATCGCCCGCTCGACCCGCTCACGCGTCAGGTGAGGGGCGAAACGCTCAATAAAGTCAAACATATAGCTGCGCAGGAAGGAGCCTTTGCGGAAGCCGATCATGGTGGTACTGGTACGGAACAGATGGGTCGCATCCAGGGCCACCAGATCGGTATCGACCTTGGCATCCATAGCCATGGTGGCGATCACGCCTACGCCCAAACCAAGGCGGACATAGGTTTTGATCACATCGGCATCAGTGGCGGTAAAGACAATGCGCGGGGTGAGGCCGGCATTGGCAAAAGCTTCATCCAGCTCTGAGCGGCCGGTAAACCCAAAGACGTAAGTCACCAGCGGATACTTAGCCAACTCCTCGATTGGCACCTGACCGGCTTTAGCCAGCGGGTGGTCAGCACGTACCACCAGGCTGCGGGTCCAGTGATAGCACGGCAGCAGCACCAGATCGTGATAGAGGTGAAGAGCCTCTGTGGCAATGGCGAAATCAGCATCACCACGGGCTGCGGCCTCACTGATCTGGGCCGGCGTCCCCTGGTGCATGTGCAGCGACACCTTGGGGTACTTGTCGATAAAGCCCTTGATCACCGAGGGCAGTGCGTAGCGGGCCTGGGTGTGGGTAGTGGCAATATTGAGCTTGCCCTGGTCCGGCTGGGTGTGTTCCTGAGCCACCGCGCGGATACTCTCCACCTTGGCCATGATCTCGCGGGCAAAGCGCAGCACCTGCTGACCGGGGGGGGTAACGTGGGTCAGGTGCTTACCGCTACGACCGAAGATCTGGATCCCCAGTTCGTCTTCGAGCATGCGCACCTGTTTGCTGATCCCCGGCTGGGAGGTGTAGAGGCTCTCGGCTGTCGCTGACACATTGAGATTGTGATCGGCTACCTCAACGATGTAACGCAGCTGCTGCAATTTCATGGCCCTGGTCCCACCCGTTTGTTCCTTGCCGAACTATTTTAGAACTGATCGTGAAGGCCGTCGCGCATTGACTGTCGCCATCTGCGTGTTCGAGCACTAATCTTTAACAAAAAACCAACCTTGGCAGCCGTGACCGCACCCAGCCGCTTTGCAAGCCAGATCCAGCGCTTCCGCCAACGGCGGTTTCTGGTGGTGGATGATTTTGCCGAGTTCCGCCACTCGATGAAAAAGATGCTGGAGGAATTTGGTGCCGGCCAGATCGACACCGCCTCCAGTGCGGACGAAGCGATCGAGCTGTTTCGCCAGAAGCCCTACGACGTGGTGCTGGCCGACTTCAACCTAGGAGAAGGCAAGGATGGCCAGCAGTTGCTGGAAGAACTCCATGCCGCCGGCCTGCTGCGCCCCGACACCACCTATATGATGCTGACGGCTGAAAACGCCGCCACCCTGGTGATGGGGGCGCTGGAGAATCGCCCGGATGACTACCTGACCAAACCCTTCGCCAAGCCCACCCTGCTCACCCGCCTCGATCGCGCCATTGAGCGCAAAGAGTCGCTGGCTCCGCTGGTCAAGGCGCTACTGCAATGCCCGCTGGATCGGGTCACCGAGCTGTGTGAACGCTTTGCCGAGCAACAGCCCCGGCTGGCCAGCGGCGTATTCCGTCTGGCCTCTGAACATCTGATGCGCAATGGCCACGCTGAGGCCGCTGACAGCCTGCTGGCACGTATCAATCAGCAGCAAGCGGTGGCCTGGGCGCTGTGTGGCCAAGCCTGGTGCGCCCTGCAGCGCCAAGACGCGGCATCCGCCTTGTCTCTGTGCGACGAAGCCCTGACCGTCTCAGCCAACACCGTCGATGCACTGGATCTTAAGGCCGAAGCACAACGCCTGCTCGGCGACGGTGCTGCCGCCTTTATCACCCTGCAGGAGGCCAGCCGCCTGTCACCACGTTCGGTTGATCGCCAGCGCCGCCTGGCCCAGCTGGCCCGTCAGCAAGGTGACTGGACCATCGCCTATCGCGCCGCCAAACGCACTCTGGACCTGACCCAAAACGGCACACTGGGCGACCCGGAAGATCTGGCATTGGCTGCCGATGCCGCCTTTGCCTTGGCCTCCTCCGGCGATGGCCGCCAACAACGACGGATCAACGACGAACTCAGTCAGTTATTGCAGCAGGCCAGCCGCCGTCAAAGTGGCAGCCCTGCCACCGAGTGGGCACTGCAGGCGGTGCGCCTGCGTCAGCTGGTGCAGCGCCAACACCTCGACGATGCCGGCAAACTCTGGCTTGAACTCAAACGCTGGCTGCCACTGTTTATCGGGGGGCAGATGGTTCAGGTAGTGCATCATCTGGCCAGCGCCCTTGAACCACTCGACAGTGCTACCGCCACCAGCCTCAAAACCTGGCTGGAAAAACAGCCGCAAACCAGCAACGGC
>JAGOCY010000315.1 GCA_017998495.1 Corallincola sp. | reverse complement strand
AGATCACCCCGGCCACGGTCAGCTGGCCACTGCCATCGCTGGCCGGCAGCGGGCCGGTGTGGTTGGCCAGAGCAACGCCGAGGGCCTCGATCACCACCGGCAGGTGGCGGTTGTGGCCGGGCAGGGTGAGGCGGCGGAAATGGGGATTTTGCGACAGCTTGGGCTCGGGTGGCGGCGCGGCCTGACCCTGCTGGGTCTGCAGCACCACCTCCAGCACCGGCAGTGTCTGGCGCCGGCCAGCGGCACCAATGTGCTGCAGCACCGCGTTTTCGGTCAGGGTGCGGCGGCGGGTGGTGCTACCGGCCTGACGCAGCAGCACGTAGGCGGCGGCATCGCGAATGGCGGCAAGACTGCCCTGGCCATTGCCACTGGCATCCATCTGCCACAGCCGGAAACCGGCATCATGCAGGGCAGTGGTACCAAACAGACGGTGCAGCCCCTCGGCGAAGGGCTCGAGCATTTCGTCCAGGGTCAACAGCACTATGGTGGGCGCACACGGGCTCATCCCTTCCCCTCCGCAATAGCCAAACTTGCGTAACCGCGGGATGTTGGCGCCAACCCCGGCCATTTGCAAGCGTGGCCCGTTTGCACCGCGATCCCGGCCCGGCGCACAATGGCCCGCCTGAACAGGGGAGGGCGGATGGAGATTGTCTTTGTGCTGGTGGCGCCGGCGCGGCCAGCCAATGTCGGCGCCGCGGCGCGGGCGCTCAAGACCATGGGTTTCGACCAGCTGCGGGTGGTGGCCACCACGGCCCATCTCGACCCGGAGGCAGGCTATGTCGCCCATGGCGCCGAGGATCTGCTCAGCCAGATCCGTCACTATGACGATGTGGCGGCGGCCACCGCCGATTGCGATCTGCTGGTGGCCACCACTGCGCGCCGCCGTGGCTGCGTGCGTGACTATCACAGCCCCGAGGCGCTGGCCCGGCTGCTGCCCGAACAGGCGGCCAGCGTGCAGCGGCTGGCCCTGCTGTTTGGCTGCGAGGCCAGTGGCCTGGCTAACGAGGTGATCGACGCCGCCCACCTGCTCTCCGCCATCCCGCTGGCCCAGCCGCAGCCATCGCTCAATCTGGCCCAGGCGGTGATGATCTACAGCTATGCGCTCTCTAGCCTCAGGCAGCAGCTGAACGCCCAGCCTGTGCCGCCAGCGGCCAGCCTGCAGGCGCTACGCAGCAAGCTGCAGACCATTGTCGAGCGCGCCGGGGTTGCCGATGACGCCAAGCTCGGCGAGTGGCTGCAGGACCGCTTGGGGCTGCTCACCGATCGCGACAGCCGTATGCTCCATACCCTGGCCAGCGATCTGCTGCGGGTGCTGCCGGAGGTAAAGAATGACTGATTACGCCCTGCAGGTGCTGGGGGTGGGCAACGGCGCCGATGAGGCGCTGGGCTGCGCCGCCATGGTGGTGGAGCGCGCGGGCGAGCCGCTGCTGCTGATCGACTGTGGCCACGGCACTTTGAACCGCTTTCGCCAGCGCTATGGTTGCTGGCCGCGCGCCCTTTATCTCACCCACTGCCACCTCGACCATCTGGCCGATCTGGAAAAGCTGGTGATCGCCGCCGCCCTTGGCCACTGCCCCCAGCCGCGCATCTACCTGCATGCGGCCTTGGTGGAGCGGCTGCTGCGCATCTTCGATCACTTCCCGGCGCAGATGGCTGAAGGGGGGATGAACTTCGGCGAGGCGCTGCAGCTGGTGCCGGTGCTGACCGGCTTCTGGTGCGCTGGTGAGCTGTTTCAGATCCATGAGGTGCGCCACCACCTGCGCCAGTTCTGCTTCGCCCTCCATCTGCCTGGCGTGCTCTTTTACAGCGGCGACACCCGGCCGATCCCCGAGCTGCTGGCCGAAGTCGCCAGCGCGCCGACGCTGGTGGTGCATGACGTGTCGCTGCTGGCCAACCCCAGCCACAGTGGCGCCAGCGAACTGCTGGCCTACCCGGCCGAGCTGCGCCAGCGGCTGTGGCTGTACCATTACGCCCGGCCTGAGCAGGCGGACGAACTGGCGACGCTGGGGCTGCAGCCGTTGCGACTGGGCCAGCGGCTGCTGTTGCCGCCAGCAGATGCCAGCCATCCGGCGCGCCAGTGGGCGCCGCAGTGAAGGGCGACTGGCGCATGTTTATGCATGGTTATGCAGTTTTGCCCTTTGCCTGATGCGCTTTTTTTGGTACAAAAGCGGCCATTCATGCGCCACGAGCGAACATCATGTCCAGCGGCCAGCGCTTTGGTACCACCATTACCACGCTGATTACCCGCCCCTCGGGGGCTCGGGCCGACTGACCGCGTGTGCGCAGCAGCAGATCGGAGCCCGGGACCCCCAAGGTCGCGGGCTCTTTGTTTTTAGGCAATGAGGAATTGTGAATGCGGGTACTGAAGTTTGGCGGCACCTCGCTGGCGAATGGCCAGCGCTTCCTGCAGGTGGCCGCAATCGCCAGCGGCAAATTCGCCGCAGAGCCGATCGCGCTGGTGCTGTCGGCCCCCAGTGGCGTCACCAATGCGCTGGTGGCCGCCGTTGATGCCGCCAGCCGTGGCGACAGCGCTGAACCGGCGCTGGCCAAGGTGGCCGACACCTTCAGCCAGCTGTTCGACGGCCTGATTGCCGCTCACCCCAACTTCCCCGAGGAGGCGCTGCGCGACCGGCTGGTGCATGAGCTGGCGCAGATGCGCGATCTGCTGCTCGGCGTCACCCTGCTGCGCCAGTGCCCGGACAACATTCAGGCGCGGGTGGTGGTCAAGGGGGAAGCCCTGTCGATCGCCACCATGAGCGCGCTGCTGGAGGCTCAGGGCACCGCCACCACCATCATCGATCCGGTCACCAACCTGCTTGGCGTCGGCGATTACCTCGAATCGGCGGTGGAGATCAGCGTCTCTACCGAGCGGCTCAAGGCGCTGCAGCTGTCGCCCAAATCCCTGTGGCTGATGGCCGGCTTCACCGCCGGTAACAGCAAGGGCGAGATTGTCACCACCGGCCGCAATGGCTCTGACTACTCCGCCGCCGCGCTGGCCGCCTGTCTGCGCGCCGACTGCTGCGAGATCTGGACCGACGTCGATGGCGTCTACAGCTGCGATCCGCGGCTGGTGCCCGATGCCAAGCTGATGAAGAGCCTGAGCTATCAGGAGGCGATGGAGCTCTCCTATTTCGGCGCCAAGGTGCTCCACCCGCGCACCATCGCCCCCATCGCCCAGTTCCATATTCCCTGCCTGATCAAGAACACCCATAACCCCGATGCCCCCGGCACCCTGATCAGCGCCGAAAGCGATCTGGCCGAGC
>JAGOCY010000314.1 GCA_017998495.1 Corallincola sp. | reverse complement strand
GCCCAATAGCTAAACAGCAGGGCCTCCAGGCTGGGAGTGGCAGGGGCAACAACAGGCAGGCTAGTCATGCGGCAGCGTCCTCATTACTGGCTGCAGCCAAGGGGGAAACCGCAGTGTGGCAGAGCGGTCGGCGCGCTGCTCGGCGCAACGCCCGCTTCGCGAGGCTGCTCACCCTCGCCCTCACTGACGCAGGAAGTTGGCCAGCAATGCCAGCCCGCCTTCGCTGAGGATCGCCTCGGGGTGAAACTGCACCCCGAAGATCGGCCAGTGGCGGTGGCGCATCGCCATCACCACCTGCTCGTCATCGGCGGTGCGCGCGGTGACCTGCCATTCTGGCGGCAGGCTGCTCTCCAGTACTGCCAGCGAGTGGTAGCGGGCCACCGTGAGCGGATTGGTCAGCGCGGCAAAGAGATCCTGGCCATGGTGATCGATCAGGCTGGTCTTGCCGTGCATCACCGAGGGAGCGTGAACAATAGTGGCGCCAGCCAGATAGGCCAATGCCTGATGGCCGAGACAGACCCCGAGCAGCGGGATGCGGCCACTGAAATGGCGGATCGCGGCCAGACTGAGGGCGGCATCTTCGGGCCGGCCGGGGCCGGGACTGATCAGCAGATGGCGGGGGTTAAGAGCGATGAGGGCGTCCAGATCGCCCTCATCGTTGCGCCGCACCTCAACCTGGGCGCCCAGCATCTGCAGGTACTGCACCAGGTTAAAGGTGAAGGAGTCATAGTTGTCGATGACCAGAACCATGCCCGGTCCCCGCCTCAGATGGCGCCCAGCAACCCGACCTTGCGGTAGACCTCGGCCAGGGTACGGGCCGCCCGCTCACGGGCCTTGAGCGCACCTGCCGCCATCAGTGCCGCCAGCTGCCCCTCATCGGCGCGCAACGCCTGATAACGCTCCTGAATCGGCTGCAGCACGGCAACGATGGCATCGGCCACATCACCCTTGAGGTGGCCGTACATCTTGCCTTCGTAGGCCGGCACCAGTTCGGCCACCGGCTTGCCGGTGGCGCAGGAGAGCAGCGACAACAGGTTGGACACCCCCGGCTTGGCATCGACGTCATAGTAGATGCGGGCTTGCTCGTCGGAATCGGTGACCGCGCGCTTGACCTTCTTGGTCAGGGTCTTGAGGTCTTCGAGCATCAGCACGAAGTTGTTGGGGTTGTCGTCCGACTTCGACATCTTCTTGGTCGGCTCCTGCAGTGACATCACCCGCGCCCCGACTTCCGGGATATAGGGGTCGGGCACGCGGAAGGTGTCGCCATAGAGGTTGTTGAACCGGATGGCGATGTCGCGGGTCAGCTCCAGATGCTGCTTCTGGTCGCTACCCACCGGCACCTTCTGGGCCTGATAGAGCAGCACGTCAGCCGCCATCAGCACCGGATAGCCAAACAGGCCGACGTTGATGTTGTTCTCGTTCTTGGCCGACTTGTCCTTGAACTGGGTCATGCGGTTCAGTTCGCCCATCTGCGCATAGCAGTTGAGCACCCAGCCGAGCTCCGCGTGCTCCGGTACCTGCGACTGGACAAACAGGGTCGAACGCTGGGGATCAAGGCCACAGGCCATATACAGGGCCATGGCATCGAAGGTGCGCTGACGCAGCAACGCCGGGTCCTGACGCACGGTGATGGCGTGCAGGTTGACGATCATGAACAGACAGTCATGATCCTCCTGCATTGCCACCCAGTTACGGATAGCGCCGAAGTAGTTGCCGATGGTCAGGGCACCCGAAGGTTGGGCACCGGAGAGAACAATGGGAGCGTTCATCGCATTCCTGGTCGGTCAGGCTGATCAATCGCCCGTAGCGACCAGCCGCGTCAGATCGGCAAAATGGTCGAAACAGTAATCGGGCGCGCAAAGGCGGATATCTTCCCCGTAGTTGTAACCGTAGGTCAAGCCAACGGCGCCCATGCCGGCAGCCCGCGCCGCCTGCATGTCGTTACGGGAGTCACCAATCATCAACCAGTCGCCCACGGGCACCTGCAACTGCTCCGCCGCATACAGCAGCGGCAGCGGATCCGGCTTGCTACGGGCGGTGGTGTCGCCACTGACCACCAGCGCAAAATGGTGGCGGATCCCCAACCGCTGCAGCAACGGCTCGGTAAACAGCGCTTTTTTATTGGTGATCACCGCCAGCGGCCAGCGGGCCGCCAGTAGCGGCAGGGTCTCGGCTACCCCGGGATAAAGGCTGCCGGGCTGGCCGAGACAGTCGAGATAGGCGGCGCTGAACAGGGCACTGGCCTCATCCAGCGGTGGCGCCGGCAGCTCGGCCAGCGCCCGTTCAATCAGCCGTGGAATGCCATTACCGACCCAGTGGCTAACCTCAATCAGTGACGCCGCCGGCAGGCCAAAGGCGGCGCGCATGGTATTGGCCGCCTGCGCCAGTTCCGCCACCGAATCGACTAGGGTGCCATCGAGATCGAAAGCCAGGGCGCGAATGGTCATGGCTGACGCCTTAGCGCGGGCAGACGCCGGCGAGACGCTCGCGCATCGCCCCGACCACGGCGCGGTAATCAGGCTGACCGAAGATGGCCGAGCCGGCGACAAAGGTGTCAGCCCCGGCTTCCGCGATTAGCGCGATATTATCCACCTTAACCCCACCATCGACCGACAGCCGGATCGGGTAGCCGTTGCTGTCGATGATCTGGCGAATAGCGCGCAGCTTGTCGAGCGCCGAGGGAATAAATGACTGGCCGCCAAAGCCGGGGTTAACCGACATCACCAGGATCAGGTCCAGCTTGTCCCAGATGTAGTCGAGCACGCTAAGCGGGGTGGCTGGATTGAGCACCACCCCGGCCTGACACCCGCGCTTCTTGATCAGCTGCAGCGAACGGTCGACATGGTCGCTGGCTTCCGGGTGGAAACTGATCAGGGTGGCGCCGGCATCGGCAAACTGATCGATCATCGAATCTACTGGCCGAGTCATCAAGTGCACATCAATGGGCGCGGTGATGCCGTAGTTGCGCAGCGCGGCGCAAATGGGCGCACCAAAGGTCAGATTGGGCACATAGTGGTTGTCCATCACATCGAAGTGCACCCAGTCGGTACCGGCGGCGAGCACCGCTTCGACTTCTTGTCCCAGACGGGCAAAGTCAGCCGACAAAATCGAAGGGGCAATCAGATATTCAGCCACGAGCGATCTCCTTGAGGGATGGACCCGCGCAGTCTAAGCGAGCGCAGCCCCCCTGTCAGCCACAGCGGTCGACCTCTGCTGCACCAGTAATGAGCGCATATTGGGAAATAGCGGCCTATTCGCACTACAC
>JAGOCY010000313.1 GCA_017998495.1 Corallincola sp. | reverse complement strand
CATCGGCAGCGCTAAAGGCGCTGGCCAGTTCGGCCAGCGAGCCTTCGGCCAGCGTCAAGATCAACGCCACCCCACCGGGCTGCAGCAGCCGCCTGCACTCGGCCAGCACCCTCCCCAAGCCATCCAGCCACTGCACCATCAGGTTGGAGAAGATGCGGTCAACACTGCCATTAGCCAGCGGCAGCTGCTCGGCATCGGCCACCAGCGCCGGGTAACCCCGGGCCTCAGCGCACGCCACCATCTTGGGGGCCAGATCCACCGCCAGCAGTTCGGCCGCATGAGTGGCCAGCGCCGGCAGATGCGCGCCGGTGCCGCAGCCCAGATCCAGCAGCCGCCGCCCGTGCGGGTAGTGGCCAAGCCGCGCCAGCAGCGCCGCGGCCCCTGCCTGCTGCAGCGCCGCGCCATCGCCATAACGGCCAGCAGCGGCACTGAAGCGGCTGGCCACTAGCGTCTTGTTGATCGCGGCGCCGTTTAGCCGCTCGCCACTCACCCCTTGCGCCAGCATTGATCCAGCGCCTCCAGCAAGCGGTCGATATCCTGCTCTTGATGCAGCGCGCTCAGGGTGATGCGCAGCCGGGCCTGACCCGCCGGCACCGTCGGCGGCCGAATGGCGCCGGTCCACAGGCCGCGCTGACGCAGGGCATAAGCCAGGTTCAGAGTCTGGGTCACATCGCCAATCAGCAGCGGCTGAATGGCGCTGCCACTGGCCATCAACGGCAACCCCAGTTCGGCGGTGCCGCGGCGGAAGCGCTCCACCAGCGCCAGCAGCTGCTGACGTGGCCCGGCATCGTCGCGGATCAGCTGGATCGCCGCCTGAATGGCCATCGCCTGCGCCGGCGGCATGGCGGTGGTGTAGATGTAATGGCGGCAGAAGTTGGTCAGGTAGTTGATGGTCTGCTCATCGCTGGCGACAAAGGCGCCACCCACGCCACAGGCTTTGCCGAAGGTGGCCATGTACAGCGGCAGTTGATCAGGGCCGACCGCCGCCAGCGCGCCACGGCCATCACCGCTGACGCCGATGCCATGGGCATCGTCGATCAGCAGGCTGGCGCCATGGTCGCGGCACAGAGCAGCCATCTCGGCCACAGGCGCACCGTCGCCATCCATGCTGAACACCCCTTCGCTGACCACCAGGGTGGCGGCCTCGGGGCTGGCGGCTTTATCCAGCCAGTGCGCCAGATCGGCCAGATCGTTGTGACCAAAACGGACCATGCGCGCGCCGCTGGCCAGGCCGCCATCGAGCAAGCTGGCATGGTTGAAGCGATCCTGCAGCAGCCGGTCACCGGGCTTGAGCAGGCTGCTGAGCAGGCCATGGTTGGCGGCAAAACCGCTGGAGAACAGCAATGCCGCCGGATAGCCGGTGAACGCGCACAGGGTTTCGGTCAGGCTCATATGAGCGCGGCAATGGCCGGTGATCAGGGCCGAACCACCACTGCCCACGCCATAGCATTCGGCGCCACGCTGCCAGGCGCGGATCACCAGCGGATGGCGGGCCAACCCCAGATAATCATTGCCAGCGAAATTGAGATAGCGCTGACCGGCGGTCTCGATCTCGCGGCCGGTACCGGCTTCAAACAGGCTGTTGCTGCGCTTGAGGCCATAGCGTTCACGCTCGGCCAGCGCCTCGCTCATCCGGCTTTGCAGCAGCTGATTCATCAATCACAGCGCCGCAGCATCGTAGAACTGCACCTCAGACGCTGGCTGACGCAACTGCGCGTGCTGGGCGTCAAGCTGCTCGGCGTTCAAGTCACGGCGTTCAGCCTTCAGCCCCAGCCGCTCGAACAGCTTCATATCGTCACTGGCTTCCGGGTTAGGGGTAGTCAGCAGTTTCTCGCAGTAGAAAATCGAGTTGGCCCCGGCCATAAAACAGAGCGCCTGCATCTGGTCGTTCATCTTGGTGCGGCCCGCCGACAGCCGCACATGGGAGGCGGGCATCAGGATGCGGGCCACGGCCACGGTACGAATGAACTCAAAGGCATCGAGATCCTCGACATTCTCCAGCGGCGTGCCCTCGACCTTGACCAGCAGGTTGATCGGTACGCTCTCCGGGTGCTGCTTCATGTTGGCCAGCTGCAACAGCAGCCCGGCGCGATCGCGACGCGCTTCACCCATGCCAACAATGCCGCCGGAACAGACCTTCATCCCCGCCGCCCGCACATGATCCAAGGTATTCAGCCGATCTTCGTAGGTGCGGGTGGTGATGATGTCGCCGTAAAACTCCGGCGAGGTATCGAGGTTATGGTTGTAGTAGTCGAGCCCCGCCTCACCCAGCGCCTGCGCCTGATGGGCATTGAGCATGCCGAGGGTCATACAGGTCTCAAGGCCGAGGGCTTTGACCTCGCGCACCATCGCCAGCAGCTGCGGCATGTCGCGCTCTTTTGGGTTTTTCCAGGCCGCGCCCATGCAGAAGCGGGTAGCGCCCTGGGCCTTGGCTTTCTGTGCTTCCTCCAGCACCTGCTCCACCGCCATCAGCGCCTCTTTGTTAAGGCCGGTGTTGTAGCGGCTGCTCTGCGGGCAGTACTTGCAGTCCTCGGGGCAGCCGCCGGTCTTAATCGACAGCAAGGTGCTGACCTGTACTGTATTGGCATCGAAATGCTGGCGATGCACCGTCTGCGCCTTGAACATCAGATCGTTAAAGGGCAGCTCAAACAGCGCTGTGACTTCGTCGATGCGCCAATCGTGGCGCAGGCTGCTGGCGGTGCTGGAGAGGCTGCTGGTCATAAGAGGGGCTCGCAAAGTGCTGGCAAGGGCTGGACTTAAGGGCAGCTTGCCGGTCACTCTAGGCACTGTCAATCACGCAGTGGCACCAAGGTTTACAATTGTGCATTTTATCAACACATCCAGCGCCCTCGCCTTCGACCGTAACCACCTGTGGCACCCCTACACCAGCATGAGTCAGCCGCTGCCGGTCTACCCGGTGGTGGCCGCCCATGGTTGCGAACTGCAGCTGGCCGATGGCCGGCTGCTGGTTGATGGCATGAGCAGCTGGTGGGCCAGCATTCACGGCTACAACGTGGCCGAGCTCAACGCCGCCATCCATGAGCAGCTCAGCCAGATGAGCCATGTGATGTTTGGCGGCATCACCCACCCACCGGCGGTGGCTTTGGGTCAACGGCTGCGCGCCCTGCTGCCGCCAGCGCTGGAGTGCATCTTTCTGGCTGATACCGGCTCGGTGGCGGTGGAAGTAGCGGTGAAGATGGCGCTGCAGTACTGGCAAGGAGCCGGCCACCCCCAGCGCCACAAACTGCTGGCACTGCGGCGCGGCTACCAC
>JAGOCY010000311.1 GCA_017998495.1 Corallincola sp. | reverse complement strand
ATCTCGGCCTGCGCACCCTGGACGGCTTCGCCCCTCATCCTAAGAGCAGCGGCCAGAAGGTGCAATCCGCCATCACTGGCACCGTCTCCAAGCTGCTGACGAGGCGCTGATGACCGACCTGTTTGACCGTGCCCAACAACAAGAACAAGAGAGCCGCGACAGAGCCATCGCCAATCAGCTGGCCAGACGCGGTACCGAAACCCCAGACCAGGACGCTGCCGGCAACCGCTTCTGCCTGAGCTGTGGGGAGCAGATCGCCAGTGAGCGGCTGGAGGTGGCGCCAGGCGCCGTGCGCTGCGTCCCTTGCCAGAGCTGGAGCGAGAACATGGGGAGGCATCGCCATGGAGTTTGACTGGATCCCGAAGTGGTGGGGCGTCATCACCACCGGGGTGGCGATTCTGGCCACCATCGTCATGTTGTGGCTGAGCAAGACCTTTGCCCGCCGCGAAGAACTGAAAGAAGTGAGCACTGCCATGGACGAGCTGACCACCCGCGTTACTAGCCTCGAAAGTCGCGTCGATAGCCTGCCAACCCAGGAGCAAATCAACAGCCTTGGCATTCAACTCGAAGAGTTGCGGGGGGATGTAAAGGCACTCACGGCCCAGCTCAAACCTGCAAATCACCTGATTCAACTGCTGCTTGAGCAGCGATTAAACGAGAAATAAACGGGGGTTGTATGAGTGGTAAAGACTTCGTGCTGGAAGACCAGCGCCTGATCATTCTGAAGGAACTCAAAGACCAGAACGGTTATGAGACCAATGATTCCATTCTGGATTTGGTGCTTGAAAGCTGGGGGCACTGTATCAGCCGGGACGCAGTGCGTACCCAGATCTGCTGGCTGGAGGAGCAGAACCTTGTCACTACTCGCACCATGGGTGAGTACCTGATCGCCAAGTTGACGAGCCGAGGCTTTGATGTCGCCAAAGGTGATGCCGCTGTGCCTGGCGTCAAAAAACCGCGTCCGGTGTGACCATGAGGGAGCTGCTGATGAAGATGAAAAGCGCCCTGGTTGGGCTGATGCTGGGCGGTTTGAGTTTCATGTTTAGCAACAGCCGTGCCGACCCCGGTATCACCCCCATCGACACCATCATCCGGCAGGTGACACGCGCCAGCCGCTACCGCCCCGCCTTCAATGGCGGGCTGCCGTCCGTCAAGCGGGCCCAGCGTCTGGCCAAGGCCAAACGGGCCACGCGCCGCGCACGCCGGTTGGGCCACGCATGAAAGCCCGTCTGCTGGATATCGCTACCATGATGGCCGTGGGCTACCTGCTGGCCCTGCCCATCGTCGGCGATCCGGTCCATGCGCTCTGGGGCTGTGCTGCCCCGCTCGTTGACAAGCTGCTGGGGTAACCATGACCACCAAAACCAAGAATACCAAGAGCAAGATCCAGCAGTTGCCGGAAGATATCCGCAGTCAGTTGGCGGCCATGCTGCGCTCTGGCTCCATGTCGCAGAAGGCCATCCTGGAAGAGGTGAACCAGCTCATCCTGGAAGCCGGCCTGCCGCCGGAAGAGCAGATCAGCCGCACCGGGTTGAACCGTTACTTCAAGCGGATGGAAGAGGCCGGCAGCCGCATGGCACAGGCCCGAGAAGTGGCCGAGGTGTGGACGGCCAAGCTCGGCCAGGCCCCCACCTCTGAGCTCGGCAAGATGCTGCAGGAGTTCGTGCGCACCATGGCGTTCGAGACCTCCATGAAGATGATGGACGCCAGCGAAGGGGAAGACGGCAAGATGGTCGACCCCAAATCGCTGGGGCAGCTCGCCCTGGTGATCCAGCGCGTCGAAGCCGCCGCCATGACCAGCCACAAGGTCGAGAAGGAGATCCGCGCCGCGTTCGCCGCCGAGGCCGCCACCGCCGCCGAGAAGATAGTGACCCAGGCCGGGGTCTCTGCAGAGACGGCTGCCGACATCCGCAAAAAGATCCTGGGGATAGCGTGATGAACCACCTGACACCGGCTGAAAATGCCCTGCGCAACCAATCCGCGGCCGCCATCATTGGCGGCCAGTTCGATCCCAACGAGGTGCTGCTGCCCTACCAGAAGCGCTGGATTGCCGACACCTCGCCGCTCAAGATCGCCGAGAAGAGCCGGCGAACCGGCCTCACCTGGGCAGAGGCGGCCGATGCCGCACTGAACGGCTCCATGGCCGCCAGCGCGGGAGGCTGTGACACCTTCTATGTCGGCACCACCAAAGACATGGCCCGCGAGTTTATCGACGCCTGCGCCATGTGGGCACGCGCCTACAACTGCGCCGCCAGCGAGGTGGGCGAAGAGGCGCTGGGGAACGAAGACAAAGACATCCTGGTCTATGTCATCAACTTCGCCAGCGGCTTCAAGATCAAGGCGCTCAGCTCGAACCCCAGCAACTTGCGGGGGATGCAGGGCAACGTGGTGATCGACGAAGGCGCCTTCCACAAAGACCTGGCCGCCATTCTTAAGGCCGCGCTGGCGCTGACCATGTGGGGCAGCAAGGTGCGCATCATCTCGACCCACAATGGCATCGAAAACCTGTTCAACACCCTGATCATGGATAGCCGCGCCGGCAAGAAGCGGTTCAGCGTGCATCGTATCGATATCGAGACGGCCATCAATGAGGGGCTCTATCAGCGCATCTGCCAGGTCACCAAGAAGGCGTGGACCCAAGAGCTGCAGGACGAGTGGCTGCGCAACCTGCTGCGCGATACCGCCACCGAAGAAGATGCGAGGGAGGAATACTACTGCGAGCCCAAGAGCGGCGGCGGGGCCTACCTGCCCCGTGGCCTACGCGAACGGGCGTGCCGGGTAGATGGGCCAGTACTGCGCTTTACCGGCTCGACCGCCTTCAACAGCGCCAGCGAATCGGAGCGCAACGCCGAGATGCAGGAGTGGCTGGAGGCCGAGGCCTTCCCCGAGCTGATGAAGCTGGACCGCAGCCATCGTCACGCCCTGGGCGAAGACTTCGCCCGTTCTGGTGACCTGACGGTGTTCGCCCCGATCCAGGTGCTGCCGGATACCCGCCGCCGCGTGCCCTTCACCGTCGAGCTGAAGAACACCCCGTTCAAGCAGCAGGAGCAGGCGCTCTATTTCATCTGCGATCGGCTGCCGCGCCGGGATGGGATCTGGCTAGATGCCCGT
This sequence comes from Corallincola sp., assembly GCA_017998495.1. Lineage (GTDB taxonomy): Bacteria > Pseudomonadota > Gammaproteobacteria > Enterobacterales > Neiellaceae > RGIG665. The sequence goes on along the minus strand of JAGOCY010000311.1, from coordinate 163 downwards.
GGCAATGGCCAATACCTTGCCGAGCAGGCCGCCTACCGCTACGGCCAAGAGGTGGTGCAGGTGATGCTCTCGGTCGGCTTCTACCGCGAGAACATGCCGCGCTTCAAGGCGGCCTTTGAAGATGACGAGCTGGCGCTGCCCAAGCACGAAGACATCATCACCG
>JAGOCY010000312.1 GCA_017998495.1 Corallincola sp. | reverse complement strand
ACCCTGAGCTACGAGCTGCAGGCCGGCGCCTCTGATGCCATCGTCTTTCCCAGCGAGGGGCCCTTCGATGTGCGGCTTGGTTATGTTGGTCTGCCCGGCTTTATCAGTCGGCTGCAGGCGCGCAACTGGACGGTCAGCGATCAGGTGCGCTTCTCGCCGCCGCTGGTGAGCTACGCTGCCAATGGCCTGTTTCCCCCTTACCACGAGAAGACCCGCGCCGGTCTTGATCTGGCCGACTGCCGAGCCGAGCCGATCTACAACTTTCGCTACCCGGTGCGTGGCTACGACAGCTTCACCGCCATTCCCAGCAAAGTGGTGCAGGCGCTGCTCTACATCGAAAACCGTGACCTGCTGATCGAGGACTATCCCAACGTTAACCCGGCCATCGACTGGGCCCGCTTCCTTAAGGCGGCGGCATTGCAGGTGGTCAAAGCCGTGGGGATCAGCGTACCGGCCATGGGCGGCAGCACCCTGGCCACCCAGATCGAGAAGTACCGCCACTCCCCCGACGGGGTGACCGGCTCGGCCCTCGACAAGCTCAAGCAGATGGCTTCGGCCAGTGTCCGCGCCTACCTCGATGGCCCCGTCACCATGCCATCGCGCCAACGACTGGTGCTGGAATACCTCAACACAGTGCCACTGTCGGCGGCGCCGGGCTACGGCGAGGTCAACGGCCTCGGTGACGGCCTGTGGGTCTGGTTTGGCAGTGATTTCACCACCATCAACGAGTTGCTGGCGTTGCCGGATGGCACTGGCGAGATCCTTGATGCCCAGGGCCAGGCGCTGCGCCAGGTGATCGCGCTGATGATCGCCCACCGCCGCCCCAGCTGGTATCTCAATAAGGGGCGGACCGAGCTGGGTGAGACCACCGACAGCTACCTGCGCATCATGGCCAACGCCGGTGAGATCAGCGCCCAGCTGCGCGATGCAGCGCTGGCCCAGAAGCTCTATTTCCGCGATTTCCGTCAGAGCCCGGTGTCTATTCCGGCCGAGACCAACAAAGGGGTGAACATGGCCCGCACCCGTATGGGGGCGATGCTTGGGCTGCCACTCTATGATCTCGACCGCCTCGATCTGCAGGCCAGCACCAGCCTCGATGGTGAACTGCAGGAAGCGGTGACGGCCTATCTGCACAGTCTGGCCAAGCCGGAGGTGGCCACCGCCGCCGGGCTGGTGGGGGAACGGCTGCTCAAGGCGGAGCGTGCCGGCGATGTGCGCTACAGCTTTACCCTGTTTGAGCGCACTCCTTATGCCTACAAGGTGCGGGTGCAGACCGACAACACCAACCAGCCGTTCGACATCAACGAGAGCAGCAAGCTGGAGCTGGGCTCTACCGCCAAGTTGCGGGTGCTGGCCACCTACCTCGAGATCATCGCCGAACTGCACGCCCGCCATCAGGGCGACAGCGTCGATGAGCTGAAGAAAGGCTGGGCGGAAGCCCGCGATAACCTGAGCCGCTGGGCGCTCGATTATCTGAGTGTGGCTCCGGATCGCAGCCTGCCGCTGATGCTGGAAGCGGCGCTGGAGCGCAAATACTCGGCCAGCCCCGGCGAGTCCTTCTTTACTGGCGGCGGTCTGCACACCTTCAACAACTTCCGCAAAGAGGACAACGGCCGGCTGCCGACGGTGCGTGAATCGCTGCGTGAATCGATCAACCTGCCCTTTGTGCGCATGATGCAGGACATCGTGCGTTACACCATTCACCACTCGGCGACTGGCAGTGCCCAGGTGCTGAGCGACCGCAGCGATCCGCGCCGCCGTGAATATCTGGAGCGCTTCGCCGACCGCGAGGGCAAGGTGTTCCTGCAGCGCTTCTGGCGTAAGTACGTCAACAAGAGCAGCGATGAGCGGGTGGACAGTTTCCTCGACGGCCTGCGCCAGACACCTGATCGGCTGGCCGCTGTCTACCGCTACCTCTACCCTGAGGCCGATATTCGCGCCTTTGCCAGTTTCCTGCGCGAGCGGCTGCCGGATAACGACAAGCTGACCGACAAGCGTATCGACAAGCTCTATGAGCAGTACCGCCCCGGCGCCTTTAATCTGCCCGATCAAGGCTATATCGCTCGCGCTCACCCGCTGGAGATGTGGTTGGTGCGCTATCTGCTGCTCCACCCCCAGTCCACCCTGAGCGAGGCCATGGCCGCCAGTGGCACCGAGCGCCAGGAGGTTTACCGCTGGCTGTTCAAGACCCGCTTCAAAGGGGCCCAGGACACTCGTATCCGCACCATGCTGGAGGTGGAGGCCTTCCTCGAGATCCACCAGCGCTGGGCGCGGCTCGGTTATCCCTTTGAGCATCTGGTGCCATCGCTGGCCACGGCTTTGGGCAGCTCGGGTGACCGCCCAGTGGCCCTGGCTGAGCTGATGGGGATCATCGTTAACAATGGCGTGCGCCTGCCCACCCTGCGCATCGAAAAGCTCCACTTCGGCGAAGGTACCCCTTATGAGACCCGCCTCAGCCCCACCATCAGCGGTGGTGAGCAGGTGATGCAGCCGGAGGTGGCTGCCGCCCTGCGCGGCGTGCTGTCGCAGGTGGTGGAAGGGGGCACGGCGCGCCGTCTGCACGGCAGCTTTGCCCATGACGGCGAGGTGTGGACTGTGGGTGGCAAGACCGGCACCGGTGACAACCGGCTGGTGTCAGTGACTTCGGGTGGCGCTCGACATGTGGGCAAAGCCACTAGCCGCACCGCGACTTTCGTGTTCTACATCGGCGACAACTTCTTTGGCACCCTCACCGCCTACGTGGCCGGTGAGCAGGCCGGTGCCTTCACCTTTACCTCGGCGCTGCCGGTGCAGGCGCTAAAGAGTATGGCGCCGACCCTGATGCCCTATCTGGTTGGCAACCGCTGCGGTGGCCCGGCCTTGGCCGAGCCGCTGCCACCCGCCGCACCACAAAGCGACGAAACCCTGATGCTGGAACCAGAGCTGGAATTCGTGCCTGAACCGCTGGCGGTGCAGTAGCGCCTGCGGGCCAGATTGCGGCTGCGCCGCCCGGATGCGGTGCCAGATGCTCCTGCGTGGCAGCAGAATGCGAGGCTGCCCGCCTCGCGCTGCTGTTTTGAGAGCGCCGCTACGCGGCAGTAGATGCGGCTGCGCCGCTGCAGAGCAGGGTTTCGCCCCTGCATGACGAGCAGGAGGAGGGTGGCCGGCCCCTCCTCCTGCACCTCCAGCCGGCCCGGTAGAGCAGCGCTGTCGCTAGCCGTGGCCTGTTCTGGAGCTGCTGGCAGGCCGCTCGACGGCACATCCTTGTGCCGGGCTCGCTCTCGGCAACCTCCTG
>JAGOCY010000310.1 GCA_017998495.1 Corallincola sp. | reverse complement strand
GGCGGGTAGCAGTGATACTGGCGAATCGCTACGCTCCACCTGGCTAAGCGCATCTTCAAAGGCTCGCAGCGCTTCGCGGTCAGCGCCGGCATCCTGCAGCAGTTTGCCGTAGTAAAAGCTGACCGCGGCGCGCACCCGCGGCTCACCATCGGCCGCCAGCCGCTGCCGGGCGGCGTGCAGCGCCACCATGGCCGCCAGTGGCCGCCCCTGCTGGCTGGCGATCAGCGCCTGGCCATAATAGCCGCGAGCCTCATCGTTACTGTTGCCGAGCAGCGCCGCCAGCGCCCGACCACTTTCGTAGTAACGGGCGGCGGTCAGATCGTCGTCCACACTGTCGGCGGCAAAGCCGGCGCAATACCACAGCGGTACCAGCTCCGGCTGCCGCTGATCGGCGTCACCAAGAAAGGGGGTGGCCACCTCCAGCGCCTGCTGGAAACGGCCGAGATCGCGCAGTGCCTCGCACTGCAGGCGCGCCCGCAGCAACGGTGCCAGGGTGGCGGCCGCCGGCTGCTGCAACTGCACCAGCGCTGCCGCCGGGTCCTGCTGGATCAGCGCCTGCCACTGCTGCGCCTCAGTGGTCGATGCGGCCAGCCTGGGGGCGACCAGCAGCAGTGCCGCGAGCATCCAGTGTCTGCAGCCAGGGCCCATAGCGCCGATCCTCCCCGTGGATGTGATTGACCAACCAGCTTTTGAGGAACATTACCATGTCGATACGGCTGTTTTCGTCACCGCCGGCCATCTGCTGCTGCAAAACGGCCAACTGCTGCAACAGCTTGCGATGGTGGTCACGGTGTTGTTCAAACTGAGGATAAGCGCTATCCGCCAGCAGCTGTTCTTCATCGGCAAGATGGCGGGCGGCCACCTGCAGCAGGCGTTCGATCGCCTCCACCACCCGCGGCTGGGCGGCACCTTCATCGATCAGTCGGTAAGCGGCATTCATCAGGTCGAACAGCTGACGATGCTGGCGATCCATGGCGGCGTGGCCGACGCTGAACGCGTCGCTCCAGGGCAGCAGCAATGCCTCCTGGTCGTTAGCCTCATTGGCGTAAGGGGTAGTGCTGAACTGGCCGAGCATGCGCTGGGACTGATCCGACTCATGCTGGGCACGCAGCGCCAGCAGCGCATTGTGGCGAGCGCTGTTGGCCACCTGGCGCGAGGTATCGGCCATGCTCACCACATTGCGCGAGATCTGCTCAGCCACCACCGCTTGGGCTTCGGCGGCCACCGCGATCTGACTGTTAAGACCGCTCAGCTGCTCGATACCGCCCCCCAGAGAGACCAGCGCCTGACCGGCCAGATCGGCCCTGTTGGCCGCCGCCGCAGCCGCCTGCTGACCGGCGCTCATGGCATTGACGGCGCTGCTCACCCCCTGCTGCAGCAGCTCGATGCGGCGGCTGATCTGATCGGTCGCCTCATGGGTGCGATGGGCCAGTGCCCGCACCTCACCGGCCACCACGGCAAAACCACGCCCCTGCTCGCCAGCACGTGCCGCTTCAATGGCGGCATTGAGGGCCAGCAGGTTGGTCTGCTCGGCCAGCGCCCGGATCAGCTCGACAATCTCGCCGATCTGCTGCGAATCGCGGGCCAGCACCTCAACCGCGCCGGCGGCCTGCTCGATGCCGGAGGCCAGCTCGCGCATGCTGCTGACGCTGGCATCGACCCGCGCCAGCCCCTGCTCGCCGGTCTGCTGCAGGGTGCGCGACAGATCGGCGGCCCGTTCGGTGTTGGCGGCGATCTCATGGACGGTGGCGGCCATCTCGGTGGCGGCGGTGGCCACTTGGGCCAACTCATCATCCAGAGAGAGCAGCCGCTGGCTGTTGTCGCGGGCGGCTTGCAGGATCTGGCGGTTAAGAGCCCCCTGCTGGCGGCTTTGATCACTGACGGTGGCCAACAGCGCATCCAGGTCGCCGACAAAACGGTTGAAGCCGGCACCAACCCGGGCTAGCTCCGGATGGTTGAGCCCCTCTGGCAGACGCCGGCTCAGATCGCGGCCAGCGCTGGCCAGATGGTCGGCCACCAGCCGCACCCCCGGGCGCAAGTGGCGCTGAGCGAGCAGGGCCAGCAGACTGGCCAGCGCCGCCACCAGCAACGCCCCCCCGATCCAGGGCTGACTACCAGCAGCCACTGTGTGCGGCCCTGCGCCCGGTTCACTGGCGCTCACCGCCAGGGTGGCGGCCACCGCCAAGGCAGCCACTGCCGTTGCGGTCAATGACCGCCCCCAATTCCAGCCCTTGTTCATCACCCACCCCCTGGCCAACACCGATGTAGCGGCGCAGGTTAGCAGGGCCACAGCCTGACGCTTTTTGCGCCAGCGCAGCTTTTAGTCCCGGGCTAAACGGCTTGCGGAACAATGCCACTGTGGCGCAGCAGCGCATCCACCTGTGGTTCACGACCACGGAAGGCGACAAACAGCTCCATCGCCGGCAGCGAAGCCCCCTGCGCCAGCACTGTGCGACGGAAATCATCCCCCACCTCGGCGCTGAAGATCCCCTCCTCCTCAAAACGGCTGAAGGCATCGGCCGACAGCACCTCAGCCCATTTATAGCTGTAGTAACCGGCGGCATAACCGCCAGCAAAGATATGGCCGAAGGCGTTGGCAAAACGGTTGAAGGCTGGTGGCCGCACCACCGCCACCTGCTCACGCACGGCGTTGAGCACCCCGTAGACATCGCCACCGTGGCTGGCATAGCCGTGGTGCAGGCGCAGGTCGAACAGCGAAAACTCCAGCTGACGCACCATCTGCATCGCCGACTGAAAGTTGCGCGCCGCCAGCAGGCTGTGCAGCAGCTGCGACGGCAGCGGCTCAGCGCTCTGCCAGTGGCGCGACAGGAAGGCCAGTGCCTGCTGCTGCCAGCACCAGTTCTCCAGAAACTGGCTGGGCAACTCCACCGCGTCCCAGGCCACGTTGCTGATGCCGGCAACGCTGCCCACCTCTACCTCGGTCAGCAGGTGGTGCAGGCCGTGGCCGAACTCGTGGAACAGGGTCAGCACTTCGTCATGGGTGAACAGCGCCGGCTGATCACCCACCGGGCGGTTGAAGTTGCAGGTGAGGAAGGCGACCGGCCGCTGCAGGCTGCCATCGGCACGGCGACGGCGACCATGGAGGTCGGCCATCCAGGCGCCACCGCGTTTGCCGCTGCGGGCGTAGAGATCGAGATAGAAACCGCCCAGTTCGCTGCCGTCCTGATCGACGATGGCGTAATAGCGGGCCTCCGGGTGGGGGCAAACGACATCCAGCCGCGGCTCGCAACGCACCCCAAACAGCCGCTCGGCGAC
>JAGOCY010000309.1 GCA_017998495.1 Corallincola sp. | reverse complement strand
GTGATCATGGTCATTGGTCTGATCCTGGCACCGGTAGCGGTCAACATGGCACTGGGCAAGAGCGGTGATGGCGCCTTGGTGCTGGTTCCGCAGGATGAGGCGATGATCATCGCCACCATCGCCCTGCTGGGCACTGTGGCCACCGCCGTGTTTGGTCGTGGTGTCATGAAGCTGGTGCCCATTCTGGCCGGTCTGGCCGCTGGCTACCTCAGCGCTCTGGCCTTTGGCCATGTCAGCTTCGAGGCGGTGGGCAAGGCCGCCTGGCTGGCGCTGCCCAGCTTTACCCTGCCCAGTTTTGACCTGGGCGCCATTCTCTTTCTGCTGCCGGTCGCCATTGCCCCGGCGGTGGAGCATGTGGGTGATGTGCTGGCGATCAGCAATGTCACCGGCAAGAACTATCTGGAAAAGCCAGGCCTGCACCGCACCCTGGCCGGTGATGGCCTGGCCACCATGCTGGCCTCGGCCGTCGGCGGGCCACCCAACACCACCTATAGCGAAGTCACCGGGGCGGTGATGCTGACCAAGGCCTTCAACCCGGTGATCATGACCTGGGCCGCGATCGTCGCCATTGCCCTGGCCTTTGTCGGCAAGCTGGGAGCACTGCTGCAAACCATCCCGGTGCCGGTGATGGGCGGCATTCTGGTGCTGCTGTTTGGCTCTATTGCCGTGGTCGGTCTCAACACCCTGGTGCGCCACCGGGTGGATCTGGCCCAGCCGCGCAACCTGGCCATCGTCGCCATCACCCTGGTGGCGGGCATCGGCAAGCTGGGGGTGACCATCGGCAGCTTCCGCTTAGAAGGGATCGCCCTGTGCGCCGTGGTTGCCATCGTGCTTAATCTGGTGCTGCCCAAAGGCGAGAGCAGCAGCCAGTAAGCCGCTCGGGGACGTGGCCACCATCACGGTCACCTCCCCGATTCTGACCTACCTTTGAAGGCATCAGCCCCCAACGCTGGTGCCCTGATGCCCCAGGCCACAACCTCCACCCGCTGGTCTCTGCTGCTGCTTGCCACACTGGCTGGCGCCGCCGTTTGGTGGTGGCTGCCCGCCGATGATGATGTCCGCCTTGGGCTGATGGTGCTGACCATCGCCGCCGTACTGTGGCTGACTGAGGCGATCCCGCTCACCATCACCGCCCTGCTCATCCCGGTGCTGGCCACCCTGACCGGCCTGTTCGAGCTGACGGCGGCGTTGGCTGAGTTTGCCAACCCCATTCTCTACCTGTTTCTCGGCGGCTTTACCCTGGCGGCGGCGCTGCATAGTCAGCAGCTCGATCAACTGTTGGCCTCACGCATCATCCGTCTGGCCGGGGGCCGGCTGTGGCTGGCGGCGCTGCTGCTGTTTGCCACCAGTGCGGCGCTCTCCATGTGGATCAGCAATACCGCTACCGCCGCCATGATGCTGCCGCTAGCCCTCGGCCTGACTGCCCGCCTGGATGCCGAGCGCGAGCGGCCTACGCTGGTGTTTGTGCTGCTGGGGGTGGCCTATTGCGCCAGCATCGGTGGCATCGGCACTGTGGTCGGCAGCCCGCCCAACGCCATCGCCGCCGCGCAGATGGGTATGAGTTTTCTCGACTGGCTAAAATTCGGCCTGCCGGTCACCCTGATTCTGCTGCCGATCGCCATCGGCGTACTTTACTTGACCCTGCGCCCCCGCCTTAACCATCGGGTTGAGCTCCAGCTCAGCGACTTCGAGTGGACCCGCGCCCGCCGCCTGACCCTGCTGATCTTCGGCCTGACCGTGTGCGGCTGGGTGCTGTCGCAGCCACTGGCGGCACTGCTCGGCAGTATCAAGCAGTTCGACTCGCTGGTGGCGCTGATGGCCATAGTCGCAGTAGCCGTGACCGGCGTCGCCAGCTGGCAGCAGATCGACGACAACACCGACTGGGGGGTGTTGCTGCTGTTTGGCGGCGGCCTCACCCTGAGTGCCCTGCTCAAGCAGAGTGGCGCCAGCAGCTGGCTGGCCTTACAGCTAGCCAGCCTGTTGGCCAACACCCCGGCCTGGCTGATGCTACTGGTGCTGGCCACCTTTGTGGTGTTCCTGACCGAGCTGACCAGCAACACCGCGGTAGCGGCGCTGCTGATCCCGCTGTTTGCGCCACTGGCGGAGTCACTGGGGCTATCGCCGCTGGTGGTGACCGTGGTGATCGCCGTGGCCGCCTCCTGCGCCTTTATGCTGCCGGTGGCCACCCCGCCCAACGCCATCGTCTTTGCCAGCGGCCATATTCGCCAGCGCGAGATGGTACGCGCCGGGCTGGTGCTCAATATTGTGCTGTCACTGGTGATCGCCGCCCTCGCCTATTTCGTTGGCGACATTCTGCACTGATGGTTCGACAAACAGCTGGTGGCGGGCAATGTCGGTTAATGCCATCAGCGCCGGATGGGTCAGGTAGCGCTCCACCGAGATGGCGTAGTAGCTGACGGCCACGCCGGGCAGCGCTCCCAGCGCCACCACCTGATATTGGCGCTGCAGCTCGGCAGCCATCACCGCCACCGCCGGAAAGATGCCGCAGCCCATCTGGCCGAAGGCCTTCATCAGCGCCAGATCATCAAACTCGGCGACGATGCGCGGCTTGAGCCGTTGCTCGGCCAGCCAGCCATCGATCACCGCCCGCATCACCGAACCGCTACCCGGCAACAGCAGCGGTGCCTGCGGCAACAGCGCGGTCGTGCCACTGCCCCAGCGCTCGGCCAGCGCCGGCGTGGCCAGCCACAGCAACGGACTGCTACCCAGCTTGTGGCTATACCCCTTGACCCCGAGGCGCGACGGCAGCGGCCGGTCGGCAATCACCAGATCCAGGTTGTGCACCGCCAGTTCGGCAAACAGCCGCTCCAGCTTGTCCTCATGGCAGACCAGCCGTCCCGCCTCTGCCTGAGTCAACAGCGGTGCCAGCAAGCGACCAGCCACCGCTTTGGGCACCACATCCGCGATGCCCACGCGAAAGCTGCGCTGGCTGCCGGCGGGCGAACGTAAAGCCGCCTCCAGCTGCTGGCCCAGCTGGTGGATCTCCTCGGCATGCTCCAGCGCCAGCTGGCCAGCATCGGTCAGGCTCAAGCGGGGACCGCGCCGCTCAAACAGCTTCACCCCCAAATAGCGCTCCAGCTCGGCCAGCTGGCCACTGATCGCCTGCGGCGTCAGGTGCAGCTGCTCGGCGGCTTGGGCAATACTGCCGGCTCTGGCCACCGCCCGAAAGTAGTGAAGCTGGCGATAGTTCATGGTTAACAACCGTTTTTATTGCTGCTATCAACAAAAATATACGGGTTTTATTGATGAAAGAAGCCGCC
>JAGOCY010000308.1 GCA_017998495.1 Corallincola sp. | reverse complement strand
GGGCACCATTGCCGCCATCCAGCGCCACGCCAAAGGGGCGCGGCTGGAGATCGCCGTCGGCGACTGGGATCTGTCAGACGTTAAGCTCGGCGATTCCATCGCTACCGATGGCGTCTGCCTGACAGTGGTGGCGCTCAAGGGCGACCGTTACAGCGCCGACCTGTCGCAGGAGACCCTGGATCGCACCAGTTATGCCCACGCCAAGGTGGGCAGCCGCGTTAATCTGGAAAAGGCGATGCTGCCAACCACCCGCTTTGGCGGCCATATCGTCAGCGGTCATGTTGATGGCCTGGGCACCGTGCTGTCGCGCACCAGCAGCGGCGAGGCGGTGGAGTTCTGGCTACGCGCCCCCGACGAGCTGGCGCGCTATATCGCCGAAAAGGGCAGCATTACCGTCAACGGCATTAGTCTCACGGTCAACGAGGTGCGTAACAGCGACTTTCGCCTCACCATCATTCCCCACACCCTGGCCATGACCAGCCTCGACAAGCTGGGTGCCGGTGGGGTGGTGAATCTGGAGGTGGACCTGCTGGCCCGCTACCTCGAACGCTTGCTGCAGGCTCGCAGCGGCGCGGGCAATCTCACCTGGGGCAAACTGGCCGAACTGGGTTTCGGCATGGCCCCTTCCGGCACTATGAGGAGCAGTTAAATGGCACTGGCAACTACCGCCGAGATCATCGAAGAGATCCGCGCCGGGCGCATGGTGATCCTGATGGATGACGAGGACCGGGAGAACGAGGGCGACCTGATCATGGCCGCCGACGCCATCACTCCGGAGGCGATCAACTTCATGGCCAAGTATGGTCGTGGCCTGATCTGCCTGACTCTGACCCGCGAACGCTGTCAGCGCCTCAACCTGCCGCTGATGGTCCATCGCAATGGCGCCCAGTTCTCCACCGCCTTCACTGTCTCCATTGAAGCGGCCCGTGGCGTCACCACCGGCATCTCGGCGGCGGATCGTGCCACCACCGTCAAAGCGGCCGTGGCCGCCGATGCCAAGCCCTCGGATGTGGTGCAGCCGGGCCATATCTTTCCGCTGATGGCCCAGGATGGCGGGGTGTTGACCCGCGCCGGCCACACCGAGGCGGGCTGCGATCTGGCCCGTCTGGCCGGTCGCGAGCCGGCGGCGGTGATCGTCGAGATCCTCAACGAAGACGGCACCATGGCCCGCCGCGACGATCTGGAAAAGTTCGCATCCGAACATGGCATCAAGTTGGGTACAGTTGCCGATCTGATTGAGTACCGTAATCTCAACGAAACCACGGTGGAGCAGGTGGCGCATTGCCAGTTGCCGACCCGTTTCGGCACCTTTGATCTCTACAGCTTCCGCGACACCATCGACAACCAGCTCCACCACGCGCTGGTCAAAGGCCCGGTGAGTGCCGAAGTGCCGACTCTGGTGCGCGTCCATCTGCATGATTTTCTAAATGATGTGCTCTTTACCGAGCGCAATGCCCACCGCAGCTGGCCGCTCGACAAGGCGATGCAGCGGATTGCTGCCGAGGGTGGGGTGCTGGTGCTGCTGGGTCGTCAGGAGAGCAACAGCGAACTGATCGAACAGTTACGCACCTTTGAGGCGGAAGATCGGGGCGAGCGCGATGCGCCGGTGCAGTCGCAGGTGGTGTCGCGCCGGGTTGGCGTGGGCTCGCAGATCCTGACCGCGCTGGGAGTGCGCCAGATGCGCCTGCTCAGCTCGCCCAAGCGCTATCACGCCCTGTCCGGCTTTGGCTTGACTGTAACTGAGTATGTGAGCGAGTAGCCCCGCTACCGTGTGTGACGGCGGCAGTGATGCTAAACTGCCGCCACTTTGACCGGCGCCCGCCGGATGAATTTGTCGTTTTACTAAGGGGATAACCATGAAGGTGATCGAAGGGGGCTTTGTCGCACCCAAGGCGCGTTTTGCCATTGTCGCCTCGCGCTTCAACAGTCTGATCGTCGAAAATCTGATCGAAGGGGCGATCGACACCCTGGTCCGTCACGGTCAGGTGGCGCGCGATGCCATCACCCTGGTCAAAGTGCCGGGTGCCTATGAGCTGCCGGTGGCGGTCAAGCAGGTGGCGGCCAGCGGCAAGTTCGACGCTATTGTGGCGCTGGGCGCGGTGATCCGCGGCGGCACCCCCCATTTCGATTTCGTCGCCGGTGAGTGCAACAAGGGGATTGCCCAGGTGGCCCTTGAGTACACCCTGCCGGTGGCCTTCGGCGTGCTGACCGTCGACACCATCGAGCAGGCCATTGAGCGTGCGGGCACCAAGGCCGGCAACAAAGGCGCTGAAGCGGCGCTGTCGGCACTGGAGATGGTGAACGTCCTGGCCAGCCTCAAGGGTGAGCTCTGATGTCTGCAGTTAAGCCTGCCAACCGTCGTAAGGCCCGCCGCATCGCCCTACAGGCCCTCTATCAGTGGGCCATGACTGGCGACAACGTGGCCAGCATCGAACTGCAGTTTGTCTCTGACAACGATCCAGAAAGCACCGATCTGAGCTATTTCCGTGACCTCTTTGGCGGTGTAGTGCGCACCGTCGAGGAGCTGGATGAGAAGCTGTCGGCATTGGTCAGCCGTCCGTTCAAGGATGTGGATCTGGTGGAAAAAGCGATTCTGCGCCTTGGCGCTTATGAACTGTGCTACCACCCGGAACTGCCCTACAAGGTGGTGATCAACGAAGGGATCGAACTGGCCAAGACCTTCGCCTCGGACGATAGCCACAAGTTCATCAACGGCGTGCTCGATAAACTGGCCGCCTCCCTCGGCAGCGGTGATGGCCGTCGATGAATTTGGCCTGATCGCCCGTTATTTCAACGGGCGCGGGGCCAGCCGCCCGGATGTGCAGCTCGGCATCGGTGATGACTGTGCGCTGCTGCAGCCTCACCCGGGCTGCCAGCTGGCGGTCACCACCGACACCCTGATCGCCGGTGTCCACTTTCCCCATGATGATCCCGCCCATGCCATCGGCCACAAGGCGGTGGCAGTTAACTTGAGTGATCTGGCGGCCATGGGCGCCGATCCAGCGTGGATCTCCCTGGCCATCAGCCTGCCATCAGCGCAGCCGGAGTGGCTGCAGCGCTTTGCCCAAGGGGTGGATGAGATCTGCCGTTACCACGACGTGGCGCTGGTCGGTGGCGACACCACCCGTGGCCCGCTGGCCATCACCATCACCGCCCAGGGCTGGGTGCCTGAAGGCAAAGCGCTCAAGCGTAGCGGCGCCCGCCCCGGTGATGGCATCTATGTCAGCGGTACCCTTGGCGAAGCGGCTGCTGGGCTGGCACTGGCGCAGCAGCGGCTGGAAT
>JAGOCY010000307.1 GCA_017998495.1 Corallincola sp. | reverse complement strand
TCGCCGACAAACTGCGACACGCTGCTGCTGGAGCTGCCGGCCTCGTAGTGCTGGTAGGCGTCGTGGGTATGGCGGCGCAGGAAGCCCTCGGTGTAGCCACGGTGGGCCAGATGCTCCAGATCACGCAGCAGCGCCGGGTTGAAGCCCTTGCCGCTGACCGCGTCGTCGATCGCCTGACGGTAGGTCTGGGCGGTGCGGGCGACGTAATAGAAGCTCTTGGTGCGCCCCTCGATCTTGAGGCTGTGCACGCCGAGGCGGGTCAGCTGCTCGATGTGCTGGATCGCCCGCAGATCGCGGCTGTTCATGATGTAGGTGCCGTGCTCATCCTCGAAGGTGGGCATCAGCTCGCCGGGGCGGTTCTCCTCTTCCAGCAGGTAGAGCTTGCTGGTGGGGGCGCCGATGCCGAGGGTCGGATCGATGCGCGCCTCGACTTTTGGGTCAAAGGCGATGGCATCGCCGTTGCTGTTCTCATAGGCCTCGTGGGCGCTGTATTTCCAGCGGCAGGCGTTGGTGCAGGTGCCCTGGTTGGGATCGCGCTTGTTGATATAGCCCGACAGCAGGCAGCGGCCGGAGTAGGCCATGCACAGCGCGCCGTGGACAAACACCTCCAGTTCCATCTCCGGCACTTCGGCGCGGATCTCGGCGATCTCCTCCAGCGACAGCTCGCGCGACAGGATCACTCGGCTCACCCCCTGCTTCTGCCAGAAGCGCACGGTGGCGAAGTTGATGGCATTGGCCTGCACCGACAGGTGAATGGGCATCTCCGGCCACTGCTCACGCACCAGCATGATCAGGCCCGGATCGGACATGATCAGCGCATCCGGCTTCATCTCGATCACCGGCGCCATGTCGCGCAGGTAGGTGCGCACCTTGCCGTTATGGGGCGAGATGTTGCTGACCACATAGAGCTTCTTGCCCAGGCTGTGGGCTTCGTCGATCCCCTGCTGCAGGGCGTCGATGGAGAACTCGTTGTTGCGCACCCGCAGGCTGTAGCGCGGCTGGCCGGCATAGACGGCATCGGCGCCATAGGCGAAGGCATAGCGCATCGCTTTTAGGGTGCCGGCAGGGGAGAGCAACTCAGGAACAAACATCGGTGACAGCCTCGGAATGCGGCGCGGGTGCGCGAGCGGGCGGCGATTGTACAGGCCGGTGGCGACAGGGGCAATTTGAGCTGGTGAAAAAATGACCATGCGGAGGGCGCGGATATGGTACGGCGTGACCAACAGCCAAGTTGTCACTAAGGATTAGCGTTAGCTAACGCTTAAAAAGCCGGCACTGTGTTAGGCTGCTTTACCCGTTGTACAGTAGTAGCGGCCCGATGGGCGCAGAACATATCTTGTTTGCCATCCTCGCGGACCAGATCCGCACCCACACGCTTAAATTGCCCTCGCTGCCCGATGTGGCCCTGCGGGTGCGTGACGTGGCCGATGACCCGCGCAGCAACCTCAACCAGATTGCCGAAGTGGTGGCCCGTGATCCGGCCCTGTCGCTGCGCCTGGTGCGGCTGGCCAACACTGCTCACTATGCGCGGGCGACGCGGGTTAACAATGTGCATGCGGCGGTCCACCGCATCGGCATGCGCGCCATCCGCAACATCGCCATCGCCATGGCCCTTGAGCAGCTGTTCATGGTCCATAACCCGGTGGTGCGCCAGTACATGCACAAGAGCTGGCATCAGGCGGTGGTCGCCTGCTGTGCCGCTTCGGCGCTGTTCAACAATGCCGAGCCGCAGCAGCGGCGTGGCCTGGACTGCGACATCGTGACCCTGCTGGCGCTGACCCACAACATCGGCATGCTGCCGATCCTGGCCGAGGCCGAGCGTCACGACGACATCTTTGCCAACCCCACCTTTCTCGAGCGGGCGTTTCGCCTGCATGGCTGCGCCATTGGCGGCGCCATCATGGCCGCCTGGGAATTTGAACCGGCGATGGTGGCGGCGGCGGCGCTGTGGGGCGACCTGGCCCAGCAGCCAGAGCCGCTGCCCGATTATGTCGACTACCTGCGCCTGGGGGCGGTGCACGCCGGCTATTTCAAGGGGGAGGAGGCCGCCCGGGTGCTGGCTGCAGCCCGCGAGCGCGGCCTGATTGGTGAGCAGGACCCGTTCCGCCAGCCGGCGGTGATGAAATTCTTCCACGACATGCTGACCGCCTTCGAGTGATGTGAAAGAGGCCACGCCCCGCCCACGGCGAATGGGTTAAGCTTGGCGGAGTGTAGCGGCCCCGCCCCCGGCGTGCGGCTGCATCAACCTTTTGTTGTCGCGAGACCTCTTTGCCATGTCGACCCAAGAAAATGCGCTGCTGGCGATCCTCCTCGACCAGATCAAAAACGACAAGCTGGTGCTGCCCACCCTGCCGGAGATCGCCCTGCGGGTGAAAGATGCCTGTGACTCGGCCGAAGCCAGCCTGCACAGCATCGCCGAGGTGATCAGCAAGGATCCGGCACTCACGGCGCGCATGATCAAGGTGGCCAACAGCGCCTACTATGCGCGGGCGGTCAAGGCCTCCAACCTGTCGCAGGCGGTTAACCGCATTGGTCTGGCGGCGATCAAGAACATCGCCATCTCCATGGCCATGGAACAGCTGTTCATCTGCCAGAACGATGTGGTGTTTGACTACTTCGACCGCGCCTGGACCCAGTCGATCCATGTCGCCAGTGCCGCCACCACCGCGCTCACCGCTTATCGTGAGCGCCACCCCCACAGCCCGGTCGAGGCCGATACCCTGACCCTGATGGGGCTGGTGCACAACATCGGGGTGCTGCCGATTCTGGCCGAGGCCGAAAAGCACGAAGGCAAGTTTGCCAATGCCGCCTTCCTCGACCATGCCATCGCCAAGCTGTCCAAGCACATTGGCGTGGCCATCATCCGCACCTGGGAGTTCGACAAGGACTACGCGGTGGTGGTGGCCAAGTGGGACCAGTTCGATTTTGTGCCGGAGATGGTCAGCTACCTCGACTTCATCCGTCTCGGCGCCCTCCATGCCGGCCTGCTCGAACCTTACCGCGACCAGATCATCGAACGGGCGGTGGCCAAACGGCTGATTACCGGCCCCGATGAGCTGGCCTCCGAGCTCTTTACCCAGCGCTTCGAAGAGATGCGTGATTCCTTTGGTCTCAACTAGCGGCCTCAACCCAGTGACTGAACTTTGGAACGTCGGCAGGGTCCATTGCCGGTATCACCATGGAGGATGCTATGCGTAATGCTTTGATGGCCGCCGCTGCGGCCCTGCTGCTGACCACCGCCTGCAGCGGCAGCGATGCCGACCAGCAACTGCTGTGGCAGTCGCGCTGGGTG
>JAGOCY010000306.1 GCA_017998495.1 Corallincola sp. | reverse complement strand
TGTCCGCTGGTGTGGCTTATGGCACCAACGCACAGGATGCGGCCAAAGCTTACGATGGTTCACTTTATTACTTCGGCGATCTCTCCTTTGAACTGAAGGAAGGTCTGTCACTGGGCTTCCATGTCGGCCTGTTTGACGGCGACACTGAAGACTTTGCTGTTGCTTTCGGCGATGACTCCTACGTCGATTACAACGTCAGCCTGACCAAAACCTTCGCGCTGGGTGATGCCACTTTCATGGTGTCACATACCGACATTGATGATGCAGATCCAATCGTCGCGGTTAGTTGGAGCACCGGCTTCGACCTCTAAGTCGAAACTGGCATAAACACAACGCCCGGCCAGCCCGGGCGTTGTTGCATTTACGGACGGATCTCAGGTTAAAATCGCACCAATCTGTTTCACCGGAAGCGGTCCATGCAACATCTCGGCAGCCGTTTGGCGATTGGTCTGTTGGTGATCGGCCTGAGTGGCAGCCAGCAGCTGGTGGATGTCGCCTGTGAAACCGCCGATAAACGCCAGAGCTGCAACAGTCTGCTGGTTAGTGCGCCCAACTGGGGGGACTGGCTAAGCGGCCGCGATACCCGCGTCTCCACCCATTTTCTCGATCTGCTGGAACTGTTGACCCGCAACGCTGGCAACCGCGGTGGCAAGCACTGAGCCAGAGGTTTACGGCATCAAACGGTCAGCGCTACCGCAGGCCGATAGAGCGCCAGTAACTCCGCTACCGCCTTGCGGCCATGGCCATTGCGGCTGATGGAACGGCGCACGGCAATGGTCGACAGCTGCGCCTGCTGGTAGATCTCACGGGTGAACGGCAAATCATGATTACTGATCAATACCACGGCCCCGCGTTCACGGGCGGCCCACAGCGCACAGTCTGCCAGTCGCCGCTGATCAGCTGCCGTGAACTCACGGCCGCTATAGCCGGTAAAGGCTGCCGTTGGCGATAGCGGAGCATAAGGCGGGTCGCAATAAACTACTGCCCCCTGGGGCAGCTGCTCGAACAACTGCTCGAACGGCAGGCTACTGAACTGGCAGCGCTTGGCTTTGGCTGCAAAGGTCTGCAGTTCCTGCTCAGGAAAGTAGGGGCGCGCATAGGCGCCAAACGGTACGTTATACAAGCCACGCTTGTTGTAGCGACACAAACCGTTGTAGCCATAACGGTTCAGATAGATGAACAAGGCTGCCCGGCGCAGCGCTGAGCAACCACGATTAAACTCAGCACGCAAAGCCAGATAGCGTTCGCGGTTGTTGTTCTCTGGCACAAACAGCGCGCGGGTTTCATTGATCACCCGCTGTGGCTGCTGTTGCAGCTGCTGATAGAGGGCGATCAGATCACCGTTGATGTCATTCAAATGGTAATGGGGATAGTCGCTGTTGAGAAACAGCGAAGCAGCACCAGCAAAGGGTTCGACCAGCAGCTCCCCCGGCGGCAGATGCTGGCGCAGGGTTTCGGTCAAGGCGAACTTGCCGCCGGCCCACTTGAGAAAGGCGCGACAAGGGGTCATGGGCGGGCAACAACCTCGCGGTAGCGGCTTTGGTTAATCACTGCCAGCGCTTTGGGCCAGGGCTGATTGGCACGTTGTTCGGCATTCAAACCTGTGATCGCTGCCTTGGCTGCATCAAGGGTTGGGTAGCGACCCTGAATCAACAAGTAAAGCGGCTGACCATCGCGCTGGATTTCGAGGATCGCCCAAGGCGCCAGTTCGGTTCCAAGTTGGGTTTCAGCAAAGCGACGTAACGCTTCGAGATTGCGCACCGCACCAAACTGCAGGGTATAGGCACTACCGGAATGGCGATAAAAGGGTTCTGATGGCTGCGGCTTGGGCGTTGTCTTAGGCGCAGTTGCGGCGGGGGCAACAGGTGGAACCGCCTGCGCCGCAGGAGCATCAGCCTGACCATTGGCAGTGACAGCTAGATCGGCAGCTATAGTGCTTGACTCGGCGCCATCGTCTGCCGTGATCAGCGGCTCGGCTACCACAGCAACCGCAGGGGCACTAAGGCCAGCCTCATCGGCGGCTAACGCCCGGTCAACCTGCTCTCCGGGGATATCGACCCTAAGTGCCGAGCGGATGCGGGCCTCAGCAGCGGTAGTGGCGGTGTACTGTTCAGGCGGCAACTCAGAGGGTTCAGGGCGCACGGCCGCTACCGCGACCGGAGAGGCAGCAGGCGCCTCAGCCGCAGCAGCGGGAGGAGCGCTCTCTACGGGTAGTGTCAGCTCAGTCACCGCGGGCGCGGTCGGCGATGACTGCGGCCATAGCCACCACAGAGCCAGCAGCAGAGCAGCCATGGCGGCGGCCAGGACTGGCAGTGGCACTGAGCGCGACACGCGCACCGCGCCGGGGCGACTACCTGGGACCATGCCCTGCTCGGCCAAACGTAAGGTATGACTGATGGTAGGTGCGACCCGCTCCAGCCAAGGCAAGAGCTCGCGGTCGCCGATCGACTCGCCGGCAACGCCGACCCGGCTGCGCCACAGGGCAGCGCGCTCCTCTGCCGGCAGCGCCTCGATCAGCATCGGGGTGATCAAGGGATCGGCCAACCACTCCGGCGCTGGACCACCATCACGATCAACCACCAGCAGAGCCACTCGCCGGCCTGGATGCAATTCACTGCTGCGTACCAGATCGGCGATCTCGTCGAACTGGGCAGAGCTCAGGTGCTGAGCACCGTCGATCACTAGCAATAACCGTTGCTCATCGCCGCCACGGGCATCAAAGAGATCAACAAGGGTCTCGCCGGCAGCCAGATCGTGGTCACCCACCAGCTGCCACAACAGCTGGCGGCGCAGATCATCGCCGTTAATTGGCCCCGCCAAGGTGACCAGCGCAGCATTGACGCCGTCCGCTGACTCCAAAAACTGGAGCGCCAGCGTCGTCTTGCCCGCACCCGGCGAACCACTCATACAGAGCAGAGGGCTATCACAAGAAGCCAGATAATGGAGGCGGTCAAGCCAGCGCTGCTGGCTATGGGTCAGCGCCGAGGAATGGGCGCCCACCGAGGGCTCACGACGCACACCGGCCACAGTTGTTGATCGCTTCACGCAGGGTCTCCTCGGTGACGCTGTCGGTTACCTCGGCATTACCGATACCAAGAGGCAAAATCAGGCGGATGCGTCCGGCCTTTACCTTCTTGTCACGGCGCATGTGCGGCAGGAAGGCATCTGCATCCATGGTCTCAGGCGCTGCCACCGGCAAACAGAAACGCAGTAACAGCTGCACCACCCGCTGCAACTCAGCCTCAGTCATCTGCTGCCGCAGGACGGCAGTACGACAGGCAAGCACCATGCCCGCAGCTACAGCTTCACC
>JAGOCY010000013.1 GCA_017998495.1 Corallincola sp. | reverse complement strand
AATCAGGTAGCCGTTTGATCTCAGCGCGGCCTTGGGCCAGCGGCAAATAGCCAACACAGGCCACTGCCCGCCGCTGTTGCCAGGCAACCAGCAACAACTCCGCCGCGCAGGCGCCAATCCTCAACATCGATGCCATGCACCGGCGCACCGGGATAAAGGCCGCGCAGGCTGGCATCGAGATCGGCAAACAGCGTTTGCACACCGGGTTCAGCCGGGTCAGCAACGACAATGGTCAGCTCTTCATGATCGAGACCATCGGCCACCACCGATTGCGGTGCCGGCTCATAGAGCTCAATGGGAGTGCCGTCAGGATCGGCACAGAAGGTAAAACGGGCGCCCGTGTAGGGGTCAATACGCACCTCCTCTACGGCCAGCTGGTGACGGCGCAGATGGGCAATTGCCTGGTCCAGATCCTTGACCCGGAACGCCAGATGGCGCAGGCCGCAGGCTTCGGGCCGGCTCGGCCGCGGCGGCGGTGTTGGGAAGGAGAACAGCTCCAGCTGACCACCATCAGGCAAGCGCAGATCCAACTTCCACGAATCCCGCTCCGGCCGAAAGTGTTCACCAATGACCTGTAGCCCCAGTACACCGATGTAGAACCCCTTGCTGCGCGCATAGTCAGCGGTGATCAAGGCCACATGATGGATCGACTGCAACCCCGGCAAGCCACGGCTATGGCTGCTCAGCGTCCGGCTGGTTGGCGCGGTCTCTGTGGTCATGGGCGCTCCGTACGGCTTGGCCACCATCAGTTACCCCAACTTGCCGACCTGCAAGCCACGCACGCTGGCTGGCCGTGTCGCACAGCGCTGATACCACTCCTGCACCGCAGGGAAATCATCCAGCCCAATCAGAGCCGCCGCGTTATAGCCCCAATCGAGACAACCAATCCAGGGGAAGGTGGCGATATCAGCAATGGTGTAACCCTCACCCATCAGGTAGCGTCGCCCGCGCAGCCGTTGCTCGAGCACGCCGAGCAGACGTCTAACCTCATTGAGGTAACGCTCTTTGGGATAGGGGTGGGTACAGCGCTCGCCAGCATACTTGTGGAAATGACCGAACTGGCCAAACATCGGCCCAACACCGGCCATCTGGAAGATCAGCCACTGGATGCAGTAATAGCGATCAGCGGCATCGGCGGGCAATAACTGGCCGGTTTTTTCCGCCAGATAAAGCAGAATCGCGCCCGACTCGAACAGGGTCAGAGGGGCGCCATTGGGGCCTTGCGGATCGATGATCACCGGAATTTTGTTATTGGGATTAAGCGCCAGGAATTCGGGATGAAACTGCTCGTTGGCACCGATGTTAACGACATGAGCTTCATAGGGGAGCGCCAGTTCTTCGAGAACCACTGACACCTTCTGGCCATTGGGGGTGCCAAGGGTATAGAGCTGAATGCGCTCGGGGTGTTGTTGTGGCCATAATTCGGACATCACCGCCTCCTTCGTTGGATCTGCAGTCAGCGCTGCTACGTTACCAGCGTCAACTGGCCTTGGCGACGCTAACGACGGACGATGGTGGGCGGATCACGCTGTGGTAAGCGGTGCACTGCTAAGGTGAGTCGGCAACAGGAGGTGGTATGAACCGTACAGGAAAACGGGTGTCGCTGGTGTTGGGCAGCGGCGGTGCGCGCGGCTTGGCTCATATTGGCGTGATCCAGTGTCTGCTGGCGCGCGGCTTTGACATTGTCAGCGTCGCCGGCGCGTCAATGGGGGCACTGGTCGGAGGCTTGCACGCTGCTGGCAAGCTGGATGATTACACCCAGTGGGTGCGCGGTGTCGGCCGCTTCGACATCCTGCGCCTGCTCGATCTGTCATTGGGCTCACCCGGGTTAGTGAAAGGCGAACGGCTGATCACCACCCTGCGCGACCTGCTCGGCGATGCCCAGATCGAGGCCCTGCCCATCCCCTTTACGGCCGTGGCCACCGATCTGGCCGATGGCCGCGAGCTGTGGCTGGCCAGCGGTTCACTGTTTGAAGCGATTCGCGCCTCTATCTCCATGCCGCTGTTTTTTCAGCCCTATAACTATCGTGGCCGGCTGCTGCTGGATGGCGGCGTGGTCAATCCGGTGCCGATGGCACCGGTATTCAAGGATCATAGTGATCTGATCATCGCCGTTAACCTCAATGGCCCACCCGCAGCGGTGTTGGCCAACGGCAATGGCGACAACAAAAGCCGGCTCCCGCCACGGCTGGCCGAGCTGGTGAGCCGCTTGCCCGGGCGCAGTAGCAGCAATGGCGACAGCCGCAGTTCGCTGGGGATGCTGGAGGTGGCCAACCAGGCGCTGGATGCGATGCAGGACACCATCGCCCGTCACCGGTTGGCCGCTTACCCGCCGGATGTGCTGATCGAGGTGCCGCGCAATCTGGCTGGGGTGCTGGAGTTTCACCGCGCCACCAGCCTGATCGAGGCCGGCTATCGGCTGGCAGAGGAGGCGCTAGGCAGCAGCGATAACTCGCAGTTAGCGCCAGTGCAGGCCGGTTCCGGAGGTTAGCGGCGATCCGCCTCTGACCACAGTCGGGTGTTGTCAAAGATCTGATAAAGGCCGCTGGCGCGCCCCTCCAGCAATGCTGCGTAATCCAGCTGGGCGGCATCAGCGGCAGGTGCCGAGCGCAACTGCTCCGCTTTGAGCTGCCAGTGCAGGGCAAAATAGCGCAAAGCATCGCGCGGGCTGGCTGCCGCGCTGGCGCTGGCCACGTCTGTGGGTAGATCACCGCTAAGCACCCAGTAGCTGGCCGGCTTGGGCCGGGTCGCCGAAATTTTCCAGATGGCCACCAGCGGTTCGAGCAACCGGCTTTCGGTCACCGTTACCCCTTCAGGCAGGATGCCGTGTTGAGCCAGATGCTGCAGGGCCTTATGGAACTGTTGGCGGGGCCAGTTGCTGGTGGTGCTGTTGTCGCTGGTAACCATGGCGTTGTGCTCTGGGTGACGAGAGCGCCACCTTATGCCGCTGCGCGCCGCTAAAACAGGATCTGTCTCACATTCGTGGCCGCAGCAACAGGACCGCACCGTCAGCTTTTGCTGCCATGTCACCCTCCAGAGTGCAGGGACCCTGCCCCCGCAAATCGCGCAGTAACTCGTGCCAGCACCAGTCACCGGACGGTAGTGGCAAGGTCCAATTCCCCTCCTCCGCCCCCTGGCTACGCCAACAGAGCAGTAGCTGGCCATCACCCCAGGCCACTTGGCCACGCCCGTTAGCGCCACAGCTCAGCGGGTCCAGCATCACCCCATCAAACCCCTCTGCCTGCAGCGCCAGCAACTGCTGCAGCCAACGGCGCGCCTGAGGCCCCAGGCTAGCCAGTCGATCACCACTGATGGCAACCCCGGCATAGGCAAAGGCCAGCGCCGCATGCAGCCGGTAATCACCAGCATCAGCATGCTGGCCGGCACCATCCTGCAAGGTCAGGCAGTCGGGATCGGCCAACCACAGGCGGCGGTGGCCCCAGCGTCGCCCGGCCAGCTCATGGGCCAGAGCCACCAGGCGCTCATGGCTACGCTCAACGTCATCGCCGATGCGCATCAGATCCACCAGGCCGAGGCTGGGCCACATCGGTGCGTTACAGCCGATTAGCAGGGCATCACCGGCCCCCTCCCGTATCGCCTGCAGCGCCGCTCGGTAGGCGCCAACGGCGCCCAGCCGTGGCCGATGGCGACGGCCAAAAGGCAAGGCCCCCCACAGCAGGGCATCAAGCTTGAACAGGCGGATATCGTGCTCATCACGCAGGCGGGCGAACAGCCGGCGCAGATGGTCGCAAACGGCCGGATGGCTGCCATCGAGCATATACCAAGGGGTCTGCCGCCAGCCGCCGTAAGTCACGGTCTCGGCCGCCAGTGGTCGACCATCATCGCCCTGCACAAACCAGTCAGGATGATCGCGTAGCAGATGCGACTGGCCAGAGGCGATCAGCGGCGCCAGCCACAGTGCCGGCTGCTTGCCAGCGGCATGGATGCGCGCCACCAGCGGCCCAATACCGCCATCGAAGCGATCGCTGGGCTCAAGCCAGTCGCCCATCTCGGCCTGATAGCCATCATCCAGCAACAGGTAATCGAGCCCCGGCCAGTCATGGGCCATCTGCTGCAGGTTCTCATCGATATCGGCAGCTGTGACCCCAGCGTAGTAGTGATACCAGCTGCACCAGCCACCAATGGCCTTGGGCAAAAACGCCGGTGCAGGCAACGCGGCGGCGATGGCATCACAGACGGCCGCACTGCTCTCGCCCGCCACCACCAGCAGGCTGGGCAAGGCAATGCCGATTCCCGGGGTGAATTCAATGCCATTAAGGTCGAATACCAGCCTCAGCCATGGGCCCTCAATCTCGAAATAGCCATTGACCGGCTCGGCCGACGTCAGGGCCAGTCCAATCACGCCGGCCGCCCCCAGATCCACCAGCAACAGGTTGTAGATACGTGGCAACCCGGCCGGTTCATAGAGGCGGAAGGTGGCCGCATCGCCGCAGCGACCGACGGCCTGGGGCTGGCCAAGAGTGCCGCGCCACTGCTGCAGCATCTGCCAGCCATCGCCATAGATCGGGCTGGTCAAGGGCCAGCCATGCAGCCATTCGGCCACCACCAGCTGACCACCACGTAGCGGCTCCAGCGGGGTGAAATGGCAGTGCAGACGCGCGTCCTCGCGCTGGCGTAGTAGATGGTAGTGGCGCCCGGCCAGCCGGTGGCCACCAGCGGCCATATGTTCCAGCACTGCGCTGCCGCTGACCCAGTTCATTGCTCCCCTCCGACCATGGCCGTTGGACAACGGCCAATCAGGCTCAACGGCTGATTGATGGCGAATAGCCGGGTATCGAGTTCAACCACACCGAAGGACTCCAGCCGGGCCCGATGTTGCTGCACAAACTCCTCAGCCTGGCCACGGTTGGCAAACAGGCTAAGCAGTCCGGCGCGGTGGCTCTCGGGATTCTCCAGCCATAACTGCCACACCAGCCCCGGGCTGGCTGCTAACTGACGGGCCAGCTCGCTGCTGGCCTGCTCCAGCTGCTCGCCCCAAGGGCCGCGGGAATGGAAAGTCAACTCCACCAGAATCTGAGTCATAACGGCCTCGCAACCATGCGCCACGCACTGAGCATAGCAAGGTCCAGAGGCCAACAGCCTGAGCTGCTTCGCATACTGGCGGTCAATGTCTATGGTAGAAACAGGCCTGCCGCTTGCGACAAGGACCGCCATGGCCAGCACCGCTCGTTCAATTCGCACCCTGTCCGCCGTCAGTGACCACTTGGGCCGCTGGTTGCACCGCCATCTGTGGGCTGCGCTGGCGCTGCCATTGCTGTGCGGCCTGCTACTGGGCTATGGCTGGCAGCAATGGGCCCTGCAGCAGAAAGCCCAAGCCCTGGACCATGACCTGGAAGAGCGGCTGCAGCGGCGCAGCATCCAGCTCCAGGCATTAAGCAGCCATGGCGAAGAGATGGGCGCCATCCGCACCTATGGCCTGGTTGATCTGGCGGTCAAGCGCTGGCTGAGCGGCGACCTTAGTGGCAAAGCAGAAGTAGAGCGGGATCTGGAGGCGATCCGCGCCACGTTCGCCGCTGATGCCACGCTGCTGATCGATGACAAAGGGATCGTCATCAGCTATCAGAGCCCCAGCCCCTTTTCCAGCCGCGGCCGCGATCTGTCGCACCGACCCTACGTTCAGCAGGCACTTAAGGGGATCGCTTCGGTTTATCCGGCGGTGGGCGGCCGCAGCCGTGAGCGCGGCCTTTATATCGCCACCCCAGTGCGCCAGGGCAATGACAGCCAGTCAGCCATCATCGGTGTGCTGGTGATCAAGCTGGGGCTGGAGAGGGTGGACCAACTGCTGGCGGAGATTGCCGTCAAAGCGGCGCTAGTCTCGCCCCAAGGGGTGATCTTTGCCACCAACCAGCCGGACTGGTTGCTGACCACCACCGGCCCGCTTTCATCAGAGGTCCATGACAGCCTCAGCCGCAGTCGCCAGTTTAGCCAAGGCGAGCGGCTGGCAGTCGGCCCGCCACTGCCGGGTGGTGAGGGAGCCTCCTGGCTGCAGTTGCAGGGTCAGCGCTACCTCAGCACCGCCCAGACCATCACTTGGCAGGATCCCGCCGGCCCGTGGCGATTGGTGCTGTTGACCAGCGCTCAGGATCTGCTGACCATCGCTGAGCAGCTGCGCCATTACGGGCTGCCGCCGCTCATTCTGCTGCTGTTGACCATCGGGCTACGCATGCGCGCTGCGGCCCAACAGCAGGGCGAACAACGGCTAAAGCTGCATCGCGCCCAGTTCGACGCCACCCTCGATGCCTCGCCGGAAGCGGTGTTCAGCATCAATCAGGAGGGCCAGTTGCTGTTCTGGAACCAGGCCGCCGAACGCTTGCTGGGCCACTGCAGCAGCCAATGGCTGGGACAGCCGGCGGCGGCCATGCTGCTGACCGCCGATGGTAGCGGCAACAGCGAACTCGACGATGCGCTGGCGGGTTGCCCACTGAGCCGCGATCTCACGGTCGAAGCCCGGTTGCGCTCGGCCGATAACCAGCAGGTGGCGGTGGAGCTGGCCGCCAGTTCCATCAGCGTTGCCGGGGGCCACCACAGCATCTTTTTTGCCCGCGATATCCGCGAACGGTTACAGCAACAGCAGGCGCTGACGGCCATTCGCGAGCAGCTGGCCGATGAACTCTCTTTCTCCCATCATCTGCTGGATGCCATTCCTAACCCGGTGTTCTACAAGGGCACCGATGGTCGCTTCCGTGGTTGTAACCGCGCCTACGAGCAGGCCTTTGCCACCCGCCGCGATCTGCTGATCGGCAAAACGGTGCTGGATCTCGAGTACTTACCTGAGGCTGACCGCGCCCGCTACCACCGCGAAGATCTGGCGCTGATCGCCGACCTGCGCAGTGAACAGCACCAGCTGACCATGACCTTTGCCGATGGCGTCGACCATGAGGTGCTCTACTGGGTCAGCGGTTTTGCTCTCACCGATGGCCGCCCCGGCGGCCTGACTGGGGTGATCGTCGACATCAGTGCTGAAAAGCGCGCCCAGCAGGCGCTGAACGACACCCTGCTGGAGCAGACCGCCATCTTTGAGGCCACCAGTGCCGGCATAGGCCTGGTACGCGACGGCCGACTGGTGCGTCATAACAGCCGCTTGTCGCAACTGCTGGCTGCCGACAGCACGCTGTTGATGACCGCGCCGCTCGCCAGCTGGTTTATCGATGACAGCCGCTGGCAGCAGTTTGACGCGACCGCGACCCAGGCGTTCCAGCAGGGCCAGCAGATGGCCGGCGAGGTGGAGCTGCGCCGGGGTGATGGCACCCTGATCTGGGTCAGGGTCAGCGGCAGGGCGATCAATATCGCCGAACCACGGCTGGGAGTAGTGTGGCTGGTGGAGGATATTACCCACGAGCGCGCCGCCTCCGAAGCGCTGCGTCAAAGTGAGCAGCGCTTCCGTTCACTGGTCAGCACCCTGCCCGGCACTGTCTATCGCTGCCGTAATGATGCCGAGTGGACCATGCTCTACATCAGCGATGGCGTCCAGGCGCTAACTGGGTACCCCGCCACGGCTTTCGCCCAGGGCGGCGGCACCACCCTCGGCGAACTGATTGTCGAGGAGGACCAGCAGCTGGTGATCGATGGCGTTAATCAGGCGCTGACCAGCGGTGATCACTTCGATCTCGAATACCGGCTGCGCCGGGCCGATGGCACCATTGCCTGGGTCAATGATCGCGGCCAGCTGCTACCCGACGGTGGTGAGCAGACCCTGGTCGGCGCCATCTTCGACATCAGCGAGCGCAAGGCGGCCGAACAGGCGCTGAAGGAGGCCCGCGCCGTGGCGGAAGAGGCCACCCGCGCCAAATCGATGTTCCTGGCCAATATGAGCCATGAAATCCGCACCCCCATGAATGCGGTGATTGGCCTCGCCCATCTGGCCCTGAAAACCGAGCTCAGCGCCAAGCAGCGCGACTATCTCAACAAGATCCACAATGCCGGCATCGCCCTGCTCGGCATCATCAATGACATCCTCGACTTCTCCAAAGTCGAAGCCGGGCGCATGGAGCTGGAGAAAGTGCCTTTCCAGCTCGATGACGTGCTCACTAATGTTTCCACCGTGACTGGCGACAAGGCCCACGATAAAGGGCTGGAGTTCCTGTTCCACACCGCTCCCGATGTGCCCAATGCGCTCAAGGGCGATCCGCTGCGCCTCGGCCAGGTGCTGATCAATCTGGTCAGCAACGCCATCAAGTTCACCGCCAGCGGCGAAGTGGAGGTGGAGGTGCGGATGCTGGAGCAGACCGGCGACAGCGCCAAGCTGCAGTTCTCGGTACGCGACACCGGCATCGGCCTCAGCCATGACGCCCAGCAGCGGCTGTTTGCCGCCTTCGCCCAAGCCGATGGCTCCACCACCCGCAAATTTGGCGGCACTGGCCTTGGCCTCTCCATCTGCAAACGGCTGGTGGAGCTGATGGGCGGCAACATCTGGATCGACAGCATTGAGGGCCAGGGCAGCACCTTCCATTTCACCGCCTGGTTTGAGCTGGCCCAGCAGCAACAGCGGCTGGCCCCAGCCAAGGTCCAGGAGTTGCGGGTACTGGTGGTGGATGACAACGCGGCGGCCCGCGACATTCTGCGCGAAGCGGTGGCCGGCCTCGGCTGCGCGGTCGAAGTGGTGGCCAGTGGCCGCGAGGCGCTGGCCCAGCTGCGCCATGCCGCCGACCTTGGCCAAGCGGTCGATTTGGTGCTGATGGACTGGCAGATGACACCGCTTGATGGTATCGCCACCACCGCCCTGCTAAGAGCCGACGCCGAGCTACCCCAGCCGCGGGTGGTGATGGTCACCGCCTACGACCGCGAAGAGGTACGGCAGCAGGCCGACAAAGCTGGCATCGATGGCTTTCTGGTCAAGCCGTTGAGCCGCTCCACCCTGCTCGATCTGATGGTCAACCTGTTTACGCCGGGCAATGCTGAACCTCGCCCGGCGGTGATCAGCAGCCAGATCAGTTTCGAGCCTGCCACAGTGCTGCTGGCCGAGGACAACGAGATCAATCAGCAGATCGCCTGTGAACTGCTGGAAAGCAGCGGCCTGGCAGTGGTGGTCGCCAACAATGGGCGCGAAGCTATTGATCAGCTCCAGGCCAACCCTGCAGACCACTTCGCGCTGGTGCTGATGGATCTGCAGATGCCTGAGCTGGACGGGCTGGAAGCCACCCGCCAGATCCGCGCGACGGGCCACCACGCCAAACTGCCGATCATCGCCATGACCGCCCATGCCATGGCCGAAGAGCGGGAACGCTGTTTGGCGGTGGGCATGAACGACCATATCGCCAAGCCGATTGATCCCGATGCTCTGTTTCATACCCTTGCCCGCTACCTCAAACCGCGGCTCGGCAGCAACGCGGGCCACAAAGATGCGAGCCAGACGATCACCATTGCTGGCATTGATGTGGCTGCCGGCCTGCGCCGGGTCGCGGGCAACCAGCCGCTCTATCTCAAGCTGCTACGCCAGCTGGCTCATGATCAGCAGGATCTGGTCAGCCGTATTCTCCGCAGCGATGCGGCCACCGCCGAACGGCTGGCTCACAGTCTTAAAGGGGTGGCGGCCAACATTGGCGCCATGACCCTGGCAGAACTGGCCGCCGAGGTGGAGCGCTGTTACCGCCAGCAACAGGACGCCAGCACCGCGCTGGCGGCTCTGGAACCCGCGCTGGCCACCCAGATCGAGGCGATCCACCAGGCCTTAGGCCGTGATCAACCCGAACGGCTAGCGGCTGACGCCGGCACTGGTGTGGACCCACAGCAGCTAGCGGCGCTCTGTCAGCAACTGGCCGAGCTGCTGGCGGCCAGCGATGGCGATGCGCTCGAGTTGTGGCAACAGCAGCAACCGCTGTTTGCCGCACTTGGCACCGCCACCGTCAAGGCGATCGAGCAGGCACTGGCCAACTATGATTTCGATGCGGCTTTGGCGGCGCTGCCGCCGGCTGCCGGCACTAACCCATGATCAGGAGAATGGATGCATGAGCAGTGACAAGGCAACGGTACTGGTGGTCGATGACACCCCCGATAACCTCACCCTGATCAACAACCTGCTGCGCGATCTCTACCGGGTGAAACTGGCCAATGGTGGCGAACGGGCCCTCAAGGTGGTGCATAGCGATCCACGGCCGGACCTGATCCTGCTCGACATCATGATGCCGGAGATCGACGGCTATGAGGTCTGCCGCCGGCTCAAAGCCAACCCGGAAACCACGGATATCCCGGTGATCTTTCTCACCGCCAAGATCCAGGTGGAAGATGAACAGATGGGCTTTGATGTCGGCGCAGTGGATTACATCACCAAGCCGGTCAGCCCGCCGATCCTGCTGGCGCGGGTCAAAACCCATGTGGCCCTGGCCCAGGCCCGAGCCTTTCTCAAGGATCAGAATCGCCACCTTCACCACTTGGTGGCCGAGCGCACCCGCGAACTGGAGCAACTGCAGGATGTGACCATTCTGGCCATGTCGTCGCTGGCCGAAACTCGCGACAACGAGACCGGCAACCATATCCGCCGCACTCAGCATTACGTCAGAGCGCTGGCGCTGGCTCTGCGCCAGCAGCCGGCCTTTGCCCTGCAGCTGGATGACGACACCATCGACCTGCTGTTTAAGTCAGCACCGCTGCATGATATTGGCAAGGTCGGCATTCCCGACGCCATCCTGCTCAAACCGGGCAAGCTGACCGATGATGAGTTTGAGATCATGAAGCTGCACACCACCTATGGCCGCGATGCCATTGCCGTCGCCGAACAGCGGCTGGGGGTGGCTAACAGCTTTCTGCGCATTGCCCGTGAGATCGCTTACAGCCATCAGGAGAAATGGGATGGCAGTGGCTACCCCGAAGGGCTGAAGGGGGAAGCGATCCCGCTTTCGGCACGACTGATGGCAATCGCCGATGTTTACGACGCGCTCATCTCCAAACGGGTGTACAAACCGGCGTTCAGCCATGAGCAGGCAGTGGCGATCATCGGTGATGGCCGTGGCAGCCATTTCGACCCGCAGATGGTCGATTGCTTCCTCACCATTGCCGATCAGTTCGCCGAGATCGCCAGCCAGTTCCGCGACCACCACGATTGAGGGCGAGCCTGCGCCCTCAGGGGATGGCGAGGTACTTGTGCAACTGGGCGGAGAGGCGCCAGTTGCGCGCAATACAGGTGCGCATCGCCAGTTCAGTGGCACGCCGCTGCTGGCTGATCGGCTGCAGGCAGATCACCTTGCCGGCACCGCCATCGGCCAGTTGTGCCAGCAGCTGATCCAGCTCCTCGATATGGGCCTCGCGCGCTACCGGATGCTTGATCTCGTTGGCGCGCTGCAGCGCATCCAGGCGCACCGCATAACCTCCCGGCATCTCCACTTTGGGCGATACCGTCACCCAGGCGCGCGGGTCAATCTGCACCTCAAAGGTGCCAGAGGTCTCCAGCTGCACGGCAAAGCCGGCCTCGAGGAAGGTGGTCGACAGCGATCTCAGATCATGCATGCAGGGTTCACCGCCGGTGATCACCAGATGGCGGGCGTGATAGCCACGACTGCGCACCTCAGCCAGCAGCTCACTGGCACTCAGCCAGGCGTGACGCTCATCGGCTTCGGCTTTTTCCACCACCACCGCGATGCTGGTCTCGGCCTCGGGCCTGAGCTCCCAAGTGTGGCGGGTGTCGCACCAGGGGCATCCCACCGGGCAGCCCTGCAGCCGCACAAAAATGGCCGGCACGCCGGTAAAGCAGCCTTCGCCCTGCAGGGTTTCAAAGAGTTCGTTAACCGGGTAGCGCGGTGCCGCTGTCACTGGCCTGACCTCAGGTGGGTCGATACAATGCCGCCGTTATACGTAGCCGCAACTGACGAGGCAAGC
>JAGOCY010000305.1 GCA_017998495.1 Corallincola sp. | reverse complement strand
GTGTCTGAGGCTGCCGCCATCGGTCTGCCCCATGAGGTCAAGGGCAACGCCATTCACACCTATGTGATCCTGAAAACCGGGGCCAGTGGCGACAAGGCGCTGGAGAGTGAGCTCAAGGAGCATGTGGCTCACGAGCTGGGGCGGATCGCCACTCCGGAGACGATTCACTTTGTTGAGTCGCTGCCCAAAACCCGCTCCGGCAAGATCATGCGGCGGGTGCTGCGCGCCCGGGCACTGGGGCTGCCGGAAGGGGATCTGTCAACGCTGGAGGAGTAACGGCCTGGCGGGCGTCATGCCGTGAATGGGGTGGGGCTTAGTCCTCGCCCCATTTTTTACAGCTATGGGCGAAGCGTTTGGCATCGTCCCAACGCAGCAGGGTGAGCTGGTTACCCCACACGCAGCCGGTGTCGAGGCCGATGACGCGCGGGTTGCCGGTGTGGCCGAGCAGCGAGGCCCAATGGCCGAAGATCAGCGGTGGTTCGCCCTGAGTGTGGCGCAGGCTGAACCAGGGCAACATGCCAACCGGCGCCTTGGCTAGCGGCCCCTTGTAGCTCAAGTCCATCACCAGCGTCTTGCGTTCGCACAGACGCATGCGGGTAAAGGCGTTGATGATGAAGCGCCAGCGCGGCGCCCCCTGCAGCTGGTCATCCCAATAGGCGGGGCCATCACCATACATATCGCGCAGCAGGCTTAGCCGCTCCGGGCCACGCAACACCTGCTCCACCTCATGGGCGTAGCGTTCGGCGTCAGTGATGGTCCAGGCCGGGTGGATGCCGGCGTGGGTCATGACAAAGCCATGGCGCGGATGGCGGGCCAGCAGGGGCTGCTGGGCCAGCCATTCGAGCAGGGCGTCGCGATCCGGGGCCGCCAGCAGCTCGTCGAGGCGATCCTTGGGTTTGGCCTTGCGGATGCCAGCGGCTACCGCCAGCAGGTGCAGATCATGGTTGCCGAGCACGGTGGTGGCGCGTTGGCCGAGGCCACAGGCATAGCGCAGCATCTGCAGCGACTGGGGGCCACGAGCCACCAGATCGCCGGTTAGCCACAGCTCATCGCGCCCCTCATCAAAACCGGCGAGTGTCAGTAACTGGCGCAGCTCGTCGAAGCAGCCCTGAATGTCACCGACGATGTAGGTCGCCATCAGTGCAGCTGGCCCGGCAGGGCGAGGCGGAAGGGGGGAATGCTGACCCGGTATTTACGGCCGTCGTCATCGACCATCAGGTAGAAGCCTTCCATAAAGCCGACCGGGGTGGCGAAACTGGCGCTGGAGCTGTACTGGAAACTGCGCCCCGGCTCGATCCGCGGCTGCTGGCCGACCACCCCAGCCCCTTTGACCTCGCTACGCTTGCCATCGCCATCGGTGATCAGCCAGTAGCGCTCCAACAGCTGCAGCGGCAGGTCGCCCTCGTTGCTGATGGTGATGGTGTAGGCAAAGGTGTAGCGGCCAGCCTCGGCGTCTGAGTGATCAGGCAGAAACTCCGGCTCGGCGTGAATACGGATCTTGGGGCTGGTCATGCGCCACCTTTGGCAGCCAGATGGTTGGCAATAGCGACATAGTCAGCCACGCTCAGATTCTCCGGGCGCAGCTGCGGATCGAGGCCAAGGGCGGCAAAGCCCTCATCGTCGAGCCAGTTGCGCAGGGCATTGCGCAGGGTCTTGCGACGCTGGGTGAAGGCCTCGGCGCAGATGCGCGACAGCAGGGCTTCATCGTCGGCCACCACCGGTTTGACCGGATGCGGGATCAGCCGCACCACTGCCGATTCCACCTTGGGCGGCGGCAGGAAGGCGCCGGGCGGCACCATCAGCACCGGCTCCACATAGCAGTGGTACTGGACCATGATGGTCAGGCGACCGTAGTCGGCGCAGCCGGGGGCTGCCGCCAGCCGCTCCACCACCTCTTTCTGCAGCATGAAATGCATGTCGCTGATCGCCCCGCTCTGGGCCAGCAGCTGAAAGATCAGTGGTGTCGAGATGTTGTAGGGCAGGTTGCCGCAGACGCGCAGCGGCTGGCCCAGCTCGCGGGCCAGGGCGGCAAAGTCGAAGCGCAGGGCATCAGCCTCATGCACCGTCAGCCGCGGCCCCAGCTGCGCGTCGGCGCGCAGGCGGGCGGCCAGATCGCGGTCGAGCTCGACCACATGCAGGTGGCCGGCTTCGTCGCTGAGCGGCTTGGTCAGCGCCGCCAGCCCCGGGCCAATCTCCACCACCGCCTGACCGGGCAGGGGGCGGATGGCGCGCACAATGCGGTCGATCACATCTTCATCGACCAGAAAGTTCTGGCCGAAGCGTTTACGGGCGGTGTGGCCCTGATGGCTGCGGTTACTCATGTCAGTGTCGCCAGATCAATCGCCTGCTGCAGGGCGACGCGGAAGGAGCCGGCATCGGCGCCACCGCGGCCAGCCAGGTCAAGGGCGGTGCCATGGTCGACCGAGGTGCGGATGAAGGGCAGGCCGAGGGTGATGTTGACTGAGCGGCCAAAGCCGATGTGCTTGAGCACCGGCAGCCCCTGATCGTGGTACATGGTCAGTACCGCATCGGCCTGGTCCAGATACTTGGGCTGGAACAGGGTATCGGCCGGTAGCGGCCCTACCAGATCCATGCCGCGCTGGCGCAACTGTTCCAGTGTTGGTTCGATCACCTCGAGCTCTTCGCGCCCCAGATGGCCCCCTTCGCCGGCGTGGGGGTTGAGGCCACAGACATAGATGCGTGGTTGGGGCAGGGCGAATTTGGTGACCAGATCCTGATGCAGCACCTCGATCACCCGGGTCAGCCGCTCCGGGGTGATGGCGCGGGCGACCTGGGCCAAAGGCAGATGGGTGGTGACCAGCGCCACACGCAGGCCGGTAGTGGCCAGCATCATCACCACCTGAGCGGTGTTGGACTCGTGGGCAAAAAACTCGGTATGACCACTGAAGGCGATGCCGGCCTGATTGATGATCCCTTTGTGCACCGGGCCGGTGACCAGCGCGGCAAAGCGGCCATCGAGACAACCGTGGCAGGCCTGCTTGAGGGTTTCCACCACATAGCCGCCATTGCCGTCAGTGAGCTGGCCGGCAACCACTGGCTCAGGGGCGCTGATCGACAACAGGGTGAGGCTGCCCGCCGCCTGTGGCTGTGCAGGTACTGCTGGCTCATAAGGACGCAGGCTGAGCGGCACACCAAGCTGGGCGGCGCGGGCCAGCAGATGGGGGCCATCACCGACCACCACCAGTTCAACCGGCCACGCCTGCTGGGCGATGGCGACCACCAAGTCGGGGCCGATGCCGGCGGGTTCACCGGCGGTAATGGCGATACGCAGGGTCATGGCTCAGCCTGCATTGGGGT
>JAGOCY010000304.1 GCA_017998495.1 Corallincola sp. | reverse complement strand
GTGTCGGGTTGGTCAACAACGCCTGGCAGGGCAATCTCAAAGGTCGTGGCCATCTGGATGTGCGCGATGGTGCGGTCAAGGGTTTCAATGTTGCCCAGCAGATCCGCGATGCGCGAGCCCGTCTGCGCGGCGAGCCCGCTTCAGAAGCTCCCAAGCAGACCGACTTCGCGGCATTGACTGGCTCCTTCGCCATCGCCAGCGGCGAGCTGATCAACCCCGATCTGCAGTTGATGTCGCCGCTGCTGCGCATTAACGGCAATGGCCATGTTCAGTTGGTGGGTGAAACCCTCGACTATCGGCTGGGGGTGTCGCTGGTCAACAGCCTTAAGGGGCAGGATGGCAAGAGCCGTGATGAACTGGCCGGGGTCACAATCCCACTGCTGATCCGCGGTAGCTGGCTGCAGCCGACCATTGACCTGGACGTGATGGCAGCGTTGCAGGGGCGAGTGGCGCAAGAGGCTAAAGACAAAGCCGAAAGCCTGCTGCAACCGAAACTGCAGCAGGTCGAAGACAAACTGAAGGGGATGGTTGGCGACCAGCGTCAGCCTTGAGTGACAAGGCCTGCCGAGGTTGCAGTTGGCGGGCGATTCACCTATAGTCGCCGCCGTCGTTATGGTGGCCTTGCAGGTCCCCTCGCAGTGACAGCCTGTGAATCTGGTCAGGCCCGGAAGGGAGCAGCCACAGCAGGTGCGTTACGTGCCGGGGTGTGGCTTGTGAGGCCACCACCCCCATTTTTATCCCCTCTTAGTGCCTTCGATGTTCAGGGTGTCAGGCGTTGCGCCCGTTCCTGCAGAAAGCGTACCGCGCGTTCCACCGCTTCCCGGGCCCGCATCTGCATCTCCAGTCGCTCGTTTTGCGGCATGTAGAAGGCCATGTCCACTTCATGGCGAATATATTTTGCGGGCAACTGGTTGAGCGCCAGGCACATCACATCCGCAAAGAGTTCCGGGCTGACATCGGTCAACTCCATGCGGTGGATTTCGTCGGCCACCAGATGTTCGTAATAGTTGCGGATATCCAGATCGAGAGCCATGACCACCTGCCGTCTTGCTAAATGACTGCCACAAGCCTAGCGAGCGCCATGGCCAAGCGCCACGCTGCCGTTAGCGGCGGCCGCTAACGGTATTCAGGAATGCGGCCCGGGTCTCACTGTCTGCCTGCGACCACCAGTAACTCAGCTGTTCGGCCACCATGCGTTGCGCCGCATCTGGCGCTTCGGCTGGGGCGGCTGACACCGCGGCAGGGGCGACGACGGCGGCGGCCGTCACCGCCGGCGCGGCGGCTGCCGGGGGCTGCGAGGGGGCGGTCATTTTGGCCGCGTCGCTGGTGGTGGAGCCACCGCCAAGAGTGGCCTGCCACAGCGAATCACGCTCCTCCTGGGTCAAGGACTGCTGGGCCAGTGGCTGGCCCTGGGCGTCCACCACCAGAAACTTGGGCGCTTTGGCAAAGGCGCGGGCTGCGGCCAGTTCAGTTGGTTTGTCAAAGGTGAGCCGGTAGTCTCCGTCTGCGGGGAGTTCAAAAGCCAGCAGAACTGGATCTGAGGCGACCACCTCGTGGTTGTCGCCCATCATTTCAAACAGATCCTTGTACTTGACGGCAATGCGGTGCGAGCCGGGGGCCAACTCCAGGTAGTCCTTGCTGCCGAAGAGTTGCAGGCCCAGATCTTTGCCATTGACCGCCTGAACAATGACCTCAGGCGGCACCATCAGCCGCGCCGCAAACACATTGAGGGTGCACAACAGCAGAGCATGGCCAAGCAGCAGTCGGGGCATCAGAGAACGCATCGCAGGCTCCAGTACAGGGGTTTCAGGTCAGACGATCAGCGGCGCAGCGCCGCCAGGATGGCGTACATCTGCTCCACCCGTTGTGCAGCGTATTGCAGATCTGTGACATTTTTGTTGCAACTCAACCCCTGTTCAAGATGGCTGATGGCGGCGCGTAGCTCCTTGAGCCCTTGATCGCAGCGGCTACAACCTTTGCTGAACGGAGGCGAGGGCAGTTGGCAGGGGGCGTTAGCCAGGGTTGTGGCCAGCGCATCGACTAGTGGCTGCAACTGCTGGATCACCGTTGTTACCATGCGCGCCAGCCCAGATAGAGCGACATCGACAGCACCGCCAGAATGAAGAAGGGGCGGATAAAGCGGGCACCGAAGCGGATGGCGGTATGGGCACCGACAAAAGCGCCAACCATGATCGCCAATCCCATTACTACGCCGATCCACAGGTCTACATGGCCAAGTAGGGCAAAGGCGGTGAGTGCACAGATGTTACTGACAAAGTTCATCGCCTTGGTCATGCCAGTGGCGTTAAGCAGCGACAGCTTGTGCAGGGCCACGTTAGAGACCGTCCAAAATGCGCCGGTACCAGGGCCAAAGGCACCATCGTAAAAACCCAGCCCCAGCCCCTGAGCCCACTGGCGACGGGTTAGCTGTGGTGAGGGCGGTGGCAGGGCTTCACTGGTCAGGCTCTTGCGCCTGAGCACTAGGGTATAGAGCGCGGTGAAGGCAATGGCCAGCGGCAACACTTTCTCCAGAACCCCTTCCGGAATGCGATCGACTACCAGCACCCCCAGTAGCGCGCCAATAGCCGTAGCCAGCAGCGCATGGCGCCACAGAATGGGGTTAAACAATTTCTTACGGTAGAAGGTCAACGACGAGGTAAAGCTGCCGAAAGTGGCGGCTAACTTGTTGGTGCCCAGCGCCAGCTGCGGTGGCAATCCGGCGGCCAGCAGCGCCGGCACAGTCAGCAGGCCACCACCGCCTGCGATCGAGTCGACAAAGCCGGCCACCAGCCCGGTGGCGCAGAGCAGAATCAGGGTATCCAGCGTTAACGCCAAGTGGTCTCTCCCGGGGGCTAGGCGGCGCAGTTTAGCACGTCAGTCGGTGACGACGGCAGCAGGGCGGAAAGTCTACGTAACACCCGGTAACAGGTGTAAAGCAGAAGGTTGACCATCTGCTCAAGGCTGTGCTTATATCGCGAGGCGACAGTCAGGTTCGCACAGGACTTGAGCCCCGCAGCGGCTTCACCCTTGTGCCCCGGTTGCTACCGCAACCAGACACCTCGATGAAGCCGACGAAAAAAATATAGCCAAATCAAAGTGGTCCAGGGAGATTACGACATGTTTAAAACCAAAGAGCTGGCGAAAGCCGTGCGCTTTGCCCTGTTGGGCGGCGCCGTAGCTACAGCCATGACTTCGCTACCAGTCCTCGCCGCCGAAGGTGAAGAGGTGGAACGCATTGAAGTGACAGGTTCGCGCATCAAGCGGACGGACATGGAAACACCTGTTCCGGTTACAGTCATCTCTCGTGAACAGATCTCTCAGATG
>JAGOCY010000303.1 GCA_017998495.1 Corallincola sp. | reverse complement strand
CATTATTCGCGGTATCCAGGATCACCTGTTTTCGGTGCTACGCGACATCCTGTACGTCAGCAGCCGTTATGAGCGCCACGCCTTTATCAATCTGACCAACTCCATCCATGTCACCCATGTGGTGTTCGACATCCTGCGCAACGCGGGTGCCCTGCGCACCGCATCAGATCCAAATATCGTGGTCTGTTGGGGTGGCCACTCCATCTCCGAGGTGGAATACGCCTACGGTCGTAAGGTCGGCCATGAGCTGGGGCTGCGCGAGCTGGATGTGTGCACTGGTTGTGGCCCCGGGGCCATGGAAGCACCGATGAAAGGGGCGACCATCGGCCACGCCAAGCAACGGATCCGCAGCGGCCGCTATATCGGCCTGACCGAGCCATCGATTATTGCCGCCGAGCCGCCCAACCCGATCGTCAATGAGCTTGTGATCCTGCCGGACATCGAAAAGCGGCTGGAGGCCTTTGTCCGCCTGGGTCACGGCATCATCATCTTCCCCGGTGGTGTGGGTACTGCAGAAGAGCTGCTCTACCTGCTCGGCATCCTGCTCCACCCGGAAAATGAGCGGCAGCCCTTCCCGGTGGTGTTGACCGGGCCGGAGGAGTCGGCCCCCTACTGGGAGCGGATCAACGAGTTCATCGCTGCAACGCTGGGTGAAGAAGCCACCCGTCGCTACCAGATTGTGATCGGCGATGCCGCCCGCGCCGCCCGAGTCATGAAGCAGGCGATGGCCGACGTCCGCGCCTTCCGTAAGGCGATCGGCGATGCCTATCACTTCAACTGGGCGCTCAAGATCGAACCTGAATTTCAGCTGCCGTTCATTCCCAACCATGAAGCGGTGGCCCAGCTCAACCTGCACCGCAACCAGGGCAAGGCCAGTCTGGCGGCCAATCTGCGCCGGGCGTTTTCAGCCATTGTGGCGGGTAACGTCAAAGAGGAGGGGATCCGCGCTATTGAGAGATCTGGCCCCTTCGTCATTGATGGCGACAGCGACATGATGAAACTGCTCGACAAGCTGCTGCGCTCCTTCGTTGAACAGCAGCGCATGAAGCTGCCCGGTTCCAGCTACATGCCCTGCTACACCATCCGCGGCGCCGGCTAACGTCGATGCAGCTGCCGCTTGAACAATGGTGGACCACAGCCCAGGCTGCCATCAGTGGTCAGGCGGTAGCCAGTTGCACAACAGTTGCTGACCAGCTGCTGGGCCAACGCCAGCAGCTGCACCAATGGCTACTGGCCCAACTGCTGTTAAACCCAGCGCTAGCCGAGGGGAGTGTGGTGGCATGGCGCTCCGCCCTGCTGGTGGTGCTCATGGGGCAACAGTTGGGCTGGCGTGCCGCCACCATCAGACCTTTGATCTTGGCCTGCCTCAGCCAC
This sequence comes from Corallincola sp., assembly GCA_017998495.1. Taxonomy (GTDB): domain Bacteria; phylum Pseudomonadota; class Gammaproteobacteria; order Enterobacterales; family Neiellaceae; genus RGIG665. Next base: position 1,951 of record JAGOCY010000303.1, on the reverse strand, counting down.
GGCTGGCATCGCCAACCGCCGACCCTGCCCCAGCTCCAGGCCCTGGCCATTCGCCGTCCTGACTGGCAACGGGCGACCCTGGCCTGCTACCAGTGGCTCAAAGAGGGCAATGCCCAGGGCAATGTGGCGGGCGCCCTCTGTGGCCTCGCCCGGCATTGGGCCCAACAGCTGCACTATTTGTCACCAGAATCGGCACTGGCGCGTTGCTGGCGCAACCTCGCTGGCCAGATTCCTTTTGAGCTGTGGCAAGCGGCAGCAGCGGTGGCTGCCGCCAGTGGTGCCGGCTTGATGGTCAAGGTAGGTAAAGACCCGGCGCTGGTGATCGCCGCCAGCGAGCCGGTGCGTGTGCTGCTGCTCGGTGGCGAGCATAAAGGCAAGAAGGCCTCGATCCACAGCCAGCTGCTACGCGATCCGCGCCGTGCACCAGAGGCGGCGCATGAGGTCCTGCTCACCCGCATTGAAGTTCAGCCGCAGCGCTCACCACCCTGTCGGCGCCTGTCGCCCCCCGCCTGGTGGCCAGCCCTGGCTCTCGCCTTGGCCAAGGGCCGCAGCCCTCGCCAGCTGGCCCCCCTGTTTGCCCACAGCGCCAGCCTCTGCCAGCGTATCAGCGACGCCGCCCAGGGGCTGATGCGGGCCGATGTCAGCCGCGCACCTGAACTGCCCGAACTGCTGGCACGTCTAGGGCAGCAGCGCCTGCAGCAGTTGGCGGTGTGCGGCGCCTATCTGGACCCACTGTGCCAATGGCCAGGGCCTGGCAGTGCCCGAGGCCAACAACTACTCTGGCATTATCTGCAGCTGTTCAGCCTGCTGGCCGACGAACTGCGGCTCGCCAAAGGTACCGACAGCCTGCTGCTGGCGCTGTGCTACGGCGGCAGCCTGATGCTCCATCCGCAGCTCCACTGGCCAGCGACGACCAGCTTGCACACCAGCGCGCTCCACCCGGGTCAATTGCTGGGGATCGACGATCTGGCGGGTCTGCGCCGGCGCAGCCGCTATCTCGCCCATCGCTGGCAACTGGCGGCAGCCCTGCGCCCGACCCTGACCCTGGCCGGCCGCCCCAATACCAGCGATCCGCGCCAGCGGCTGGCAGCACTGCTACAACTGACCAGCGTGATCCAGCAGCGACTGCTGCAGCCACAGCCCGAACCCTGGCCACCACAGCTGTGCCATTGGCTGGGCATCAGCCCCAGCGTGGTGGATGGCTGGCTCAGCCGCGCGGATCTACCACCCCGTCCCCACCTGCCCTAAGCCGCAGCTGGCGCGCTCCGCCCTATTGATCTCGAGCAAGCCTGCGCTCACACTGCAATCAAACCCATACTTCAGGATGAAGTGGAGCGTGCCGTGGGTGTACTGATCAAAGTTCTGATGTTCATCGCCATCTGGCTGGTTGCAGGTCTGCTACTGGTGGGTGATGGCGATCGCGACTGGGGTTGGCAGATCGACACCGCCATCGCCATTGGCGCCGTTACCCTCACCCTGGCCCTGGTCACTGCGGATCGCGGCCTGTTTGACACCAGCACTATAGGTTTAGCCATGCCACTGCTGGCAGCGCTGACCATCTGGGGGTTAATGACCCGGCCCGCCCCAGAGCCGACCACCACAGCGTCGCTGCTCAGCGCTACGACTGTGGCAGAAAATACAGCCACCACCGTGCCCAGCCAACCTGCAGCACCGGTCAGCAGTGTTCGCGAGCGCCCGCAGCGCACCACCGAAGCGCCCAAGCTCGCCAGTGCCAACCGCGAACAGATCACACCGGCGAATGCCCGCCTGCCCAAGCTGGAAGGGGTCTGCGCCATGAATACCGAGCAGCGCCGCTGGTGCCGCACTTTCTATTTCGAGCAGTACGCCGGCACTGTGGCTGAACTGCGCCAGCAACTGGCGGCAGAGCCGATGTGGGTGCCGGATCCCTGGCCGTACGACGCCTGCCCCAGCTACGGCAAACTGGGCAACA
>JAGOCY010000302.1 GCA_017998495.1 Corallincola sp. | reverse complement strand
GCGCATCCACCCCCAGCTGCGGCTTGTCACCGCTGTAGGCCGGCAGGATCAGACTGTCGGGGTGCTCTGGCAGCGGCAGGCCATTGAGGCACAGCTGCAGCAGGTTGCCGTAATCCTCGACATCCCCCACCAGCACCGCGCCCAGCAGCCGCTGGCCGGATTCATCGACCACGATCTTCTTGTAAACGCCGGCGCCATCATCCTGATAACGGTAACTGCGGCTGCCCGGTGTGCGCCCATGGGCATCACCAATGGAGCCCACCGACACCCCCAGCAGCTTGAGCTTGGCGCTCAGGTCGGCGCCCTCGAAGCGGGCGTCAGTGCCCAGCAGCTGGCTGGCCACCACCTGCGCCATCTTGTAGCCGGGGGCGACCAGACCATAGAAGCGATCCTGCCAGGCGGCGCATTCACCGATGGCGAAGATCTTGGGATCGAGGGTGCGGCACTGCTCATCGATGACGATGCCGCCACGGCTGCCCAAGGGCAGATCGCAGTAACGGGCGAGGTTGTCTTGGGGGCGAATGCCGGTCGAGAACACCACCAGATCGACATCGAGATGGGAGCCATCGGCGAACGCCAGTCGGTGTTTGCCGGCCTTGCCCTGATGGTGGGCGATGCTGCGGGTGTTCTTGCCGGTATGCACGCTGACCCCCAGCGCCTCGATCTTGCGTCTGAGCAGCTCACCGCCGGGGCCATCGAGCTGTTCGGCCATCAGCACCGGGGCAAACTCGACCACATGAGTATCCAGCCCCAAGGCCTTGAGGGCGCCGGCCGCCTCCAGCCCGAGCAGGCCGCCGCCCACCACCACGCCGCTGGCGCTGTGGCGCGAGGCCTCACGGATCGCCTTGAGATCATCGATGGTGCGGTAGACAAAGCACTCATGGTGGCTGGCACCGTCGATGGGCGGCACCCAGGGGTAGGAGCCGGTGGCCAGCACCAGCAGATCATAGGGCTGGCGGCGGCCGCTGGCGGTCTCCACCACTTGGGCGTGGCGGTCGATGGCGCGCACCGGTTCGCCGAGAAACAGCTCGATGCCGTGCTGTTCATACCAGCCGGGGCGCGACAGGGTCAGTTCTTCCGAGGTGTGGTGGCTGAAATAGGCGCTCAGGTGGACACGGTCATAGGCGCGGCGCTTTTCCGCGCCAAACACGCTGATGTGGAAACGGCTGGCCGCGCCGCGCTCCACCAGCTCTTCCAGCAGGCGGTGGCCAACCATGCCATTACCCACCACCACCAGACGGATCTTGTCCATGCTCACTCCTGCGTTACCAGCCTTAAGATCAGGCAGCGGGCTGGCCGGAGATGCGCGGGAGGCGAGGGCAAGGCCAGCGGCTGCTGGCCAATACCACTCAAAGCCTGTGCCATTATGGCAAAGCCTTCATAATCAATAGGTTGTCTGTTTGGTGGTGGGCCATAGAGTCACAATGACACGGGGCGTCAACGTGTCAAATTGACAATGTGGAGTCGAATTGACTCAGCTGCCGTCGCCCAGCTCCAGCCGGCGAGCCAAGCGGCTCAAGTTGGCGCGGTCGGTCTGCAGGCGGCGCGCCGCTTCGGCCCAGTTGCCGTGGCAGGCGGCCAGGGTGGCGCTGATCAGCTGGCGCTGATAATCATCCACCGCCTCACGCAGGCCGCCAGCTGGCAGCGCGGTGACTGGTAGCGTAGTGGCTGGCAACATAGTGGTGGCCGGCAGCTCAGGCTGGCCAGCGCTGGCCACGGGCGCCGGGCTGCTGCTTAACTCCAGATGCTCGGCGCGGATCAGCGGCCGCCGGTCGCCACCGCGGCTGGCTTTGAGGCTGGCACGGGTCAGCAGATGTTCCAGCTCGCGCACATTGCCCGGCCAGTCGTAACTGCGCAGCGCCGCCAGCGCCAGCGGGTGCAGCCGTAGCTGGCTCAGCCCCAGGCGGCGGCTGGCGTGGTCGAGGAAATAGCCGCAGAGCGCATCCAGATCCTCCATATGCTGGCGCAGCGGCGGCACCAGCAGCGGATAGACCTTGAGGCGGTGGTAGAGATCGCGGCGGAAGCGGCCGGCGGCCACCTCCTGCTCCAGATCGCGGTTGGTGGCGGCGATGATGCGCACATCGACGCGCAGCAGCCGATCCGAACCGACCCGCTGGATCTCCCCCTGCTGCAGCGCCCGCAACAGCTTGGCCTGCAGCGCCAGCGGCAGCTCGCCAATCTCGTCGAGCAGCAGGCTGCCGCCGTTGGCCAGCTCAAACTTGCCGGCGCGGTCGCTGCTGGCGCCACTAAAAGCACCGCGCACATGGCCGAACAGCTCGCTCTCGGCCAGGCTCTCGGGCAGCGCCGCACAGTTGATCTGCACCAGCGGCTGCTCGGCGCGCCGCGACTGGGCGTGCAGGGTACGGGCCACCAGCTCTTTGCCGGTGCCGGTTTCACCGCTGATCAGCACCGCCAGCTCGGTGGCCGCCACCAGCCGGATCTCCTGGCGCAGGCTGGCCATGGCGGCGCTGCCGCCCACCAGCTCGCCCTCGCGGCGGGCGGCATCCTGCACCAGCTCGCGGGCCAGCGCCCGCTGCTGCTCACCCGCCGCCGCCAGCGCCTCGACCATCGCCATATTGCGCAGGGCGGCGGCCGCCAGCGCAGCAAAGGCGGCAATGGTGGTGTCGGCCACCTCATCAAAGGCGCCGGGGGTGAGGGCATCGAGGGTCAGCACCCCCACCAGCTGCCCCTCAACCTGCAAACTGCAGCCGATGCAGGCGTGGACATCGCAATCGCGTTCTCGATCGGCAGCCAGCCAGCCATCGAAGGGGTCGGCCAGCCCGGCATCGGCGGCAAAGCGCACCGGCTGCGCGGCGGCCAGAATCGCCGCCAGCCGTGGCTGGCTCAGCGGGTCGAACTGCTGGCCGATGATCTCCGGCGCCAGCCCATGCACCGCTACCGGCACCAGTTGCTGGTCGACGCGGCGCAGCAGCGCCACCGCATCGCAGGGCATCACCTCGCAGATGGTTTCCACCAGTTGCTGCAGCTGCTGCTCGCCGGCCATGGCGCTGGCCATGCCTGTGGCGATCTTCAGCCAGGCGGCATCACGGGCAAGGGCAGAGGGGACCATGGCGGCTCCGCAGCAATCGGGGCGCTTATGGTAAGAGGTTGCCGCCGCCGATGCAGCTGTTGTTGGCTTTGGCCACGCCCAGCACCGGATAGTTACAACCGTTAGTGGGCCTGCGGTTACACTGTGGGCCCCCTGCAGCCCGGATCTGCCCATGCGCCTCGACAAGTTTCTCGCCACCTGCACTGAACTCAGCCGCGCCGACGCCAAGAAGGCGCTGCATGGCGGCCGGGTCAAAATTGACCGGGTGGTGATCAAGG
>JAGOCY010000301.1 GCA_017998495.1 Corallincola sp. | reverse complement strand
ATGAGTTGCTGTTAGGCTTTCCGGCTCACCGTGAAGCGCTGGCTCAGGCGCGGTTGGCGGAACGGCTGCAGCTGAGGTTGGTCAATCCGCTGATGCCGCCCACCATGCCGCTGAGTGAACCCACGTTGTGGTTTAGCGAGGCTCGCTGTCAACGCTGGTTGTCCCGGGCGCAGCCGCCGCATTGAGCGTGCTGCTACCTGGCAATGACAGCTAGTTCTCTGTCATGCTGAGGGTTAACCCGGGTTATGGCCCACTCTTTGCTATTGGGCGATTGTGTCTCTTTGTCACAAGGTCGGCCGTACGTGCCTCAGACTTCAGCCTGTAGTCCGCTACCTCAGCGGCTGCCTCCGGTGGCGGCGCTGGCCGCAGAGCCATTTGCCAGCCTGACCCTGACCAGCCACTTTCAGCCGATTTTCAGCCTTGCTCACCAGCGGGTGGTGGGCCATGAGGCTTTGGTGCGCGCCCATGATCAACAGGGGCTGGCGCTACCGCCCCCCCAGCTGTTTAACCGCTGCCGAGATGGCGCGGATCGCCAGTGGCTGGATGAGCAACTGTGCGCCCTCCACCTGTCTGCCTTTGCCCGTCAGTGCCAGGACAGCAACTGGCTGTTCCTCAATCTGGATGCCGAGAGCTTCCTGCGTGCCGGCCGTGATGGTGGTCTGCCGCAGTTTGAACGGCAGCTGCAGAGCTGGGGCTTGCCGCCTCAGCAGCTGGTGATTGAGGTGCTGGAAAATGCGGTGGCCGACGATGCTGACTTTGGTCGGGCGGTAGCCTGGTTCCGTGAGCGCGGCTGCCTGCTGGCGCTCGATGATTTCGGTGCTGGCCACTCCAACTTTGACCGGGTGTGGCAGATCCGCCCTGAGATCGTGAAACTCGACCGCCGCTGGCTCACCCAAGCGGTGCATAGCTCTCAGGTGCGGCGCATTCTGGTGCAGATGACCTCATTGCTGCACGAGTGTGGTGCACTGGTATTGATGGAGGGGGTGGAGACCGCCGACGAAGCGGCTCTAGTGCTGGAGGCGGACATCGACTTCGTGCAGGGCTTCTATTTCGGTCGGCCCCAGCCGTCACTGCTGGCAGCGCAGCAGGCCAACAGTGCCATCGATGCCATCTGGCGCAGTTTCGACGAGCAGTGGCAAGCGGATCGCCATCGCCACCAGTCGCAGCTGCTGCCCTATATCAACGCCATCGGTTACGCCTCGGTGTTGCTGTCGGCCGGGCGCAGCATGGCGGAGGCCTGCGCCTCCCTGCTGGAACTGGCGGACGCGCAGTTCTGCTACCTGCTGGATGAGCGTGGCCAGCAGATCGGGGCCAATCTGTGGGCGCCCCATGGTCAGCGGCGCAGTCCGCTCAAGCTGCTGCCGCTGAGCGATGCGCAGGGGGCGCGCTGGGCGCTGCGTCCCTACTTCCGGCGGGCGCTGGATAACTTCGGTAAAGTGCAGGTGACCCGCCCCTACCTGTCGATCTCCAGCGGCAGCCTGTGCCTGACCTTGTCGGTCAGCTTTCGCCACGCTGAGGCCAAGCGGGTGATCTGTGCCGACGTGCGGCTGGCCGAGAGCGGCTAGTGCAGCACCAGCGCCCCGCCGAGCAGCATCAGCAGCATGCCGGTGCCGCTGATCAGCAGGCCGCTGACGGCCATGTCGCGATTGCTCATGCGCCCGGTGGCATAGGCCAGGGCATTGGGCGGGGTGCTGACTGGCAACACCATACCCATGGAGGCAGACAACGCCACCACCACCAGCAGGCCACGGCTGTCGTCGATCGTTCCCTGCTGCATTAGGGTGGTGGCGATGGCCGCGCCTATGGGCAGGATCAGGTTGGCGGTGGCGGTGTTGGACATAAAGCTGGCCATGGCGTAACAGATCAGGCTGAGCACCGCCAGCACTGCCAGCACCGGCAACAGGCTGTAGTCGATCATCGCCGCCAGTGCGGTGGCCAGCCCGGTGCCTTGCAGCGCATCGCCGATGGCGATACCGCCCGCCACCAGCCAGATCACATCCCAGTTAAAGCGGCGCAGGTCTTCCTTGGTGATGATGCGGGTCATGGTGAACACCGCCAGCGGCAGAATGGCCACCACATAGGCATTCATGCCGTGCCAGGCCTCGGTCAGCCACAGGCCGATGGTGAGCGCAAAGGTGATATAGACCACCCAGGCCTGCGGGCTGTGGCGGAAGCGACTGTCGATGTTGAGTGCCAGCCTCGGCGTGGCGAAGGGGAACAGCAGGCGCAGGATCAGCCAGGCGATCAGCAGCAGCAGCGCCGCCAGCGGTACCCCAAAGGCCATCCACTGGCCGAAACTGATCGCCTGCTCGCCGCTCAGATACTGCAAGGCGATGGCGTTGGGTGGGGTGCCGATAGGGGTGCCCATGCCACCGATGTTGGCGGCAAAGGGCACTGCCAGCACCATCCCCTTGGCCCCCGGGTCACTGTCGGGCAAGCCCGCGAGCACCGGCGTCAGCAGCGACAGCATCATCACCGTGGTGGCGGTGTTACTCATAAACATCGAGAAGATGCCGGTGGCCAGCATTAGCCCCAACATCACCCGCACCGGCTTGTCGCCAAAGGGCCGCAGCAGCACCCGCGCCAGATTGAGGTCGAGTTCATACTTGCTGGCCCCCGCCGCCAGAGCAAAGCCGCCCAGAAACAGGATGATGATGGGCGAACTGAAGGCGTTGAAGATGCTGGTGTATTTCAGTGTCTGTGGGGTGTCGCCGGCCAGTAGCGGGGCGATTAGCGGGCTGATGCCGGCGTTGGATAGGGTCAGCAGCAGCAGCGCCATGATCAGGATCGAGGTGGCATAAACCGGAATCGGCTCAAACACCCAGAGCAGGGCCGCCAGCACAAAGATCGCCAGCAGCCGGTGCTGGGCCAGGGTGAGCTGCAGCAGCTCCGTCGGCACCAGCAGAATCAGCAGTGCCGGAATCAGGCAGATCAACAGATTGCGCCACGCCAGCATGCAAACCTCAACCATCCATGCAGATGGCCAAACCTTAGCCTGTCGGCTGTGACCAAAACCGGTGCGCGGTCGCTTTTCTGCAAGCGGGCGGCCGCCCCCTTTTGCGCCGGATCAAAGGAGAGTGGCGATGGCTGGCGTTAGCGGCCACTCGCACTTTGCTGGCGCCGGTGGTGGGCGCGCCAGGTCTCGGCCAATGCCGCCCCCACCACCAGCGCGCCACCGAGCAGGGTGCGCCAGCCGGGCCGTTCGGCCAGCAGCCAGGCGGCGAGGATGGCGGCATACAGCGGTTGCAGGCAGGAGACCAGCCCCACGGTACTGGCCGACAGCCGGCGCAGGCTCTCGGCCACCATGGCGTGGGGCAGAGCGGTGAAACAGAGACCGAGCAAC
>JAGOCY010000300.1 GCA_017998495.1 Corallincola sp. | reverse complement strand
TCATCCGTGACGGCTTCAATCAGGAGCTGGACGAGCTGCGGGATCTCGCCAACGGCGCCACCGCCAGCCTCGCCCGCATCGAGGAGCGGGAGAAGCTGCTGACCGGCATCAACACCCTCAAGGTGGGCTACAACAAGGTGCACGGCTTCTATATCGAGGTGAGCCGGGCCAACAGCCATCTGGTGCCAGCCCACTACATCCGCCGCCAGACCCTCAAGAACAACGAACGCTATATCATCGATGAGCTGAAGAAGTACGAGGACAAGGTACTCACCGCCCAGTCCCAGGCGCTGGCGCTGGAAAAACGGCTCTACGAAGAGCTGCTCGATGCCCTGCAGCCCCACCTCGGCGATCTGCAGGAGTCTGCCGCCGCGCTGGCGGAGCTGGACGTGCTGGCCAACCTGGCCGAGCGGGCCGAGACCCTCGACTACCGCTGCCCCACCCTCATCGACGAAGATCAGATCATCATTGAGGCGGGCCGCCATCCGGTGGTGGAGCAGGTGATGACCGACCCCTTCATCGCCAACCCGATCCGGCTGGAGCGGGAGCGGCGGATGCTGATCATCACAGGTCCCAACATGGGCGGTAAATCGACCTACATGCGCCAGACCGCGCTGATCGTGCTGCTGGCCCACATCGGCGCCTTCGTGCCGGCCGACAGCGCCCGCATCGGCCCCATCGACCGCATCTTCACCCGCATCGGGGCATCGGACGATCTGGCATCGGGACGATCCACCTTTATGGTGGAGATGACCGAGACCGCCAATATCCTCAACAACGCCACCGCCCGCAGTCTGGTGCTGATGGACGAGATTGGCCGCGGCACCAGCACCTACGACGGCCTCTCACTGGCATGGGCCTGCGCCGAACAGCTGGCAAGCAAGATTGGCGCCTACACCCTGTTCGCCACCCACTACTTCGAGCTGACCCGCTTGCCGGAGCTGATGAGCGGGCTGGCCAACGTCCACCTCGATGCGGTGGAACACGGCGACACCATCGCCTTCATGCACGCTGTGCAGGAGGGGGCGGCCAGCCGCTCCTACGGCCTGCAAGTTGCCGCACTGGCAGGGGTGCCAAAATCGGTGATCCAGCAGGCCCGCCACAAACTGCACGAGCTGGAGAACGCCACCCCAGTCGCCGCCGGTGAAAGCCGTCCTGCTCTGGTGACTCTCGCCCCGCAGCCCCATCCGGTGGTGGAAGAGCTGGAAGCGGTGCGCCCGGACGAATTAACCCCCCGTCAGGCCCTCGACCTGCTCTATCGCCTCAAGCAGATGCTGTAAGCAGCTGCCGCCGCGCAAGCATGCAAAAGGGGAACCGCGAGGTTCCCCTTTTTATGTTCAGCGCATCATATTCAGCACCCGGCAAACCAGTCAGGCCACCGCTCGCACCTCTCCACGGGCCCGCAGCAGGCTCTGGCGCCCCTGCCAGTAACCCTGCAGATAGCCGGACTCCAGCTTGACCGGATCCTGGGTAAAACGGGAGACCATGAAATCGGTCGGTGGCGCGATCACCTCGATCTCGCAATCCGCAGGCGGCGTTTCGATAAAGTCGAGGGCGCGATTGTAGGCCACATCCCGCGCCAGCATTGCCTGTGCCAGCGCGGGCTGGGTTTTCAGCAAGGCTTTGACCATCCAGCAGAAACGGGCCGGCTTCTTGCGATATCCCCAGGGCTCCGACAGCACCACCGTCATCCGCCGCGCCCCACGCCGATAAGCCTCGATCACCGGAATGGAGTCGCTGATGCCACCATCGGCCATCGGGCGACCATCGACGCAGGGGGTATCATGCTGCACCACCGGCAGGGCGCAGGTGGCGGTCAGCACCTCGTCCATGTTGTCGGGCCGCACCGGCAGATAGATGGCCTTGCCGCTCGCCACATCGGTCGCCACCGCATAGAAAGGAATGTTGCGGGCGCAGAAGGTGTCGAGATCGAGCGGGAAGCGATGGCGACTGGCTTGCCACAGCCAGCCGATGTCCACCAGATCGCCCCCTTTGACGAAACGCAGGGGATCGAGAAACCGGGAGCTGCAAGCCAGCTCGGTGATGATGTGGTGACTGCGGCGCGGCTGCTCACTCAGGTAGGAGACCAGATTGGTTGCACCGGCCGAAACGCCCATGACGAAATCAAACGGGTAGTGGTGGCTTTCCACGAAGGCATCGAGCACGCCGCTGGCGAAGATGCCGCGCATGGCGCCCCCTTCGACAATCAGGGCGCGAGGGTGGGGATTAAACATAACAAGGCTCCGTCAGCTGTAATACCTGCCGGGATCGATCCCGGCCCAGTGATGGACGCCTTCATGCAGAACATCAAGACGCCGCAGCAGGACGGTTCAGACCCGCATCAGCAAAGCAACAGCCGGACAGATGCAAAACGTAAAACCGTGAAGCGACCCCCAGTATATGCAGTGCGACAACCTTCAGAAAATGAATTTAAATAATAAAAAACATGCCAATTTGGCATGGTTAAACACATCAGCAGATACTGCCCTTTATCCGGTAACGGAACCATCAGGATCAAGGCAGCCCGGGCCCGAACGTCCCGTTGACGGGGTTGTAGTGGTACGCCCGATAGTCAAAGTCCACCTTATCAAGGCGCGGATTGGCCAACTCGAACAGCAGGCGCTTGGAGAGCTGCGCCTGATCGAGGGATGGCTTGAAGTGACGTAGCCAGAGCTGTTGCAGCGAGCCATCCTGCCACGCCAGCTTTAGCCCGACCGAGATGCGGCGGATCGCGGCCTGATTATCCTTGTGGGTGTAGAAGAGGTGGAGGAAGGGGTAGTGCAGTGCCACCCGCCGATCCACGATGAGGTCGGGCAGATCACGGTGCTGCTCCTGCTCGATAAAAAGCTCGTTGGCCCCGCGGCAGAACAGATCGATGCGGCCACGTGCCACCAGCTTGAACAGCCGCTCGTAACTGTCGATCTCCTGCACCTTGAAACCGGCCTGACGGAGGATCTCCGCATCCTGCCAGCCACGGCCCTGCCCGTGCAGAAACTGTTGCAACTGGGCCAGGGTATTGACCCTTGCCACCGCATCGGCCTGCTGCGGGCTGACAAAGCAGATGCGATAACCGAGGATGCCCAGCTCCACCGGAAAACGGACGTAATCCAGCTCGCCACTCTCCGCGGCCGGGCGCTGACTGTCAGCCACAAACAGGTTGGGATATTGCCGGGTTTGCACGACCTGCCGCATCCTCACCCGATTCATCGGCGGCGCGGCCCGCAGCTCGTAGTCACCGAAGCTGTCGCGGGTCTTCTCCAGCGCCAGCTGCAACAGATCGCGAAAATAGAGAGTGCGCTGATCCCGCTCGCTTTCGGGGCTGATATGGGTAAAGACGTCGCTCG
>JAGOCY010000299.1 GCA_017998495.1 Corallincola sp. | reverse complement strand
CTTCAATGCGGTGATGCTCTCCATTTCGATATGCTTGGCGGTATCCAGACGGAAGCCGTCTATGCCATAGATACGCACCCAATCGGTCAGCCAGGTCACCAGATAATCGCGCACTGTGGCGTTGGGGATAAAGCGAGCGTTGGTATCAGCCTTGTTCTTGAGGAACGGCGGCAGGTCGACGTAGGCCTTGGACTCGGTGATGAAGTCGGGCAGGTAGGCCAGCATCATGGTCTGGTCATTACGGCCTGGCGCCTGATGGCCGGCGATATCGGTGCGGATCCACTGACGGCCCCACCAGGTGTCTGCCCATGCCGCATCGCCGTAATCGATGAAGCTGTTAAATGAGTGCCAGTTTTCGCCAGCGCCGGGTTTCCAGTCGGTCCACTTGTCGACTCCCATCACCTCGGACAGCGGCTTGCCGAAATCCTGGGTGGCGCCAAAGTTGAACTCCTGCATGTCCCCCAGCGTGGCATAGCCTGCATGGTTCATCACCACGTCCATGACCACGCGGATGCCGCGCTGGTGAGCACCATCAACGAAGGCTTTGAATTCGGCCTCAGTGCCCATGTTCTGGTCAATCTTGGTGAAGTCGAGCACGTAGTAACCGTGGTAGCCGTAGTGCTTGAAGTCGCCCCGAATACCGCCGCCGGTCCAACCGTGGATCTGCTCGTATGGCGCGGTGATCCAGATGGCGTTGACGCCCAGTGTCTCCAGATAATCGAGCTTCTGGGTCAGACCCTTGATATCACCGCCATGAAAAGTTGCGATCTCTTCCTTGCCGTCTTTGCTGCGGCCGTAGCTGTTATCGTTGGCCGGGTTGCCGTTAAAGAAGCGGTCGGTCATCACGAAATAGACGGTGGCGTTGTCCCAGCTAAAGGGGGTGGGCTGGTGAGCAGCGCTCTCCAGCAGCAGGATGCCACCACTCTCAGCCGCTGGCGTTAGCGTGACCTTGCCCGCCTGAACGGTGGCGGTTTGACCGGAGTAGTAGTCTTTCACCACTTCGCCATCGCGGAAGGTGGGGGCGACGCTGACGGTTACCGGGCCGCCGCTGTAGCTGGTGCAGGGGCCTGCGGTGGCGCCGCCTGTGCCCTGCGGCTGATCTGCGCGGCTGATGGTCAGGTCAAAGATATCATTGACGTTCTTTTCAAGGCGGATGACGTAGTCGGCTGGCGCCGCCACCTTGAAGCGGAAGTTATGGCGCGCATTGCAGTTAGCTGCGCTGACCGGCACGTTGAGGCTGACTGCACCGCCATCACTGGAACCAAAGTCGCTACCGCAACTGAAGCCGCTGTCCGACACCCGGAACTGATACTCACCCTTGCCCAGCGTTACCTTGGCGACATAGGCGCCATCTTCCTCGGCCATCTGGGTTTCGGCTCGCCAGCCTTCGCCTGTGGCGTGGTAGAGATAAAGCTGTTTGTCGAGGGGGGATGAGTCGTCGCTGCTGCAGCCAACCACGGCTGCGAGGATGGCGCTGGTCAGCGCGGCGGTGCGGAAACACTGAAGCATGGTCCTTCCTGTTCTCCAGAGAGTGCGGCTAGAAGATGGCGAAAAATAAAACGCCAGCCCGAGGGCTGGCGCTAGATTACATCAAAAAACCGTTTTACTGGGCTTTTTCGACGTAGGCTTCGATCACTTCTTTGCTGGTGTCGATGTAGAAGTTGTAGACACCGCTCTCGGTCGGGGTGAACTTGAAGTTCTCGAACACGGAGTTGCAGTTCACTTTAACGCGCTTGCCGATCTCCATCACTTCGTCTTCCTTGCCCAGGAAGCCGCAGTTGGCACCAGCAGACCAGCCAGCGTCAGCGAACTTGAAGTCGTAAGGGTTGCCATCGGCCATCAGCTCGGCAGAGGCGTAGTACAGGTTGTCACCGGCTTTCTTGAGCTTGAACTCTTCTTCGGCATCCCACCAGGTGAACACACCGCGGACATACATGAATTCGCTCAGGTCGCGCTTACCGCCGGCGCCGCCAGCACAGCCGGTTGCCAGGGCCGCAGCGGCCAGAGTTACGAAAAGCAGTTTCTTGAACATAACGACGTTCCCTAAACAATATTGTTGTGGATATCCAGCTAGCCTTTCCCTTATGCCGCCGCCGGCTAGTCACCGCGAACGTTTGAGGGGCCGGGGATTTATAACAAAAAGGATCCTCACGAAAGGTGACGCACTGCAAACTTTTGGGGGTGGCAGCCCTGCCAGCCGCCACCCCTTTGATCAGGCTTGCAGAAGGGAAATGTCAGCTACCTCAAGGAACAGCTCACGCAGCGCCTTGAGCAGGGCCAGGCGGTTGGCTCGCACTTGCGGCTCCTCGACCATCACCATCACCTCGTCGAAGAAGCGATCCACTTCCGGCCGCAGCGCGGCCAGACGAGCCATGGCCGCACTGTAGTCGCCTGTGGCAAACAGTGGGGCGACATCGCTCTGGGCGGCGCTGAGCGCCTGATAAAGCGCTGCTTCGGCGCCATCGGCGAGTAGCGTAGGTGCGATCTCGGGGGCGATGGCACTGCCGGCCTTATCCAGCAGGTTGCCAACGCGCTTGTTAGCAGCGGCCAAGGCGGCGGCTTCACTGCGCTCGCGGAAGCTGCTGATGGCGCGTACCCGCAGATCAAAGTCCAGCGGCCGGGTGGGGCGACGGGCCAGCACCGCCTGAATCGCATCCACCGCCATCCCTTCATCCTGATACCAGGCGCGGAAACGGCCGAGCAGAAACTCCACCACCTGCTCGACTGCACTGGTCTCGGTCAGGCGGTTGGCATAGCCCTGAGCGGCAACGCCAGCCAGTTTAGCCAGATCCAGCGGCAGTTTGAGCTCGACCATGATGCGCAGCACGCCAAGGGCGGCGCGGCGCAGGGCGAAGGGGTCCTTGTCGCCTTTGGGAGCCTGGCCGATGCCAAAGATGCCGACCAGGGTGTCGAGCTTGTCGGCGATGGCCACCGCCGCGCCAATGGGGCTGGTCGGCAGGCGGTCGCCGGCAAAGCGTGGCAGATACTGTTCAAACAGGGCGGTAGCAACGGCCTCGCCTTCGCCATCCAGCCGGGCATAGTGCATGCCCATGGTACCCTGGGTATCGGGGAACTCCATTACCATGTTGCTCATCAGGTCGGCCTTGGCCAGCAGCCCGGCGCGAGCGGCTGCGGCGCTGTCGGCCCCCAGCTGAGTGGCGATGTGGCTGGCCAGCGCACTGATGCGCCGCGCCTTGTCGCCCAGTGACCCCAGCTGCTGCTGGAAGGTAACGGTATCGAGGGACTCCAGACGGGCCGCCAGCGGCTGCTTGCGGTCAGTCAGGAAGAAAAACTCGGCGTCGGTCAGACGCGGCCGCACCACCTTCTCGTTGCCGCTGATCACCTGCGATGGATCG
>JAGOCY010000298.1 GCA_017998495.1 Corallincola sp. | reverse complement strand
GCCCTGTGCCGACTGGGCGTCGAGGCTGCGGCCGTGGGCGGCGCGTCCCTCGGGGCCCATCAGGTAAAGGTAGGCCGGCATGATGTCGGCAGGCGTTGGCAGTAAGGCGCTGTCCTCCGCCGGATAAGCGGCAGCGCGCATCTTGGTGCGGGTGGCCCCTGGATTAATGGCGCTTACCCTGACGTTGGTTCCTTCCATTTCGTCAGCCAGTACCTGCATTAACCCCTCGACTGCGAACTTGCTGACGGCGTAGCCGTTCCAAAAGGCTCTGCCGCGCCGGCCGACACCCGATGAGGTGAAGACCACAGCGGCATCCTGCGACTGACGCAGCAGGGGGAGCAGAGCGCGGGTGAGTTGCATCGGGGCGGTGACATTGACCTTGAGCAGGTTGTCCCACTCCGCGACATCGATGAACTCAAAGGGCGACAGGGTACCGAGCAGGCCCGCGTTATGCAGGATACCGTCCAGCCGGCCGAACTCGGCGGCGATGGTTTCGGCCAGATCGCGGTAGTGGCTGTCGCTGGCTCCAGCCAGATCTAGCGGGATGATCGCCGGTTCGCTGTTGCCTTCAGACTTAACTTGATCGTAGGTCTCTTCAAGTTTGGGCACAGTCTTGCCGAGCAGGATCACGGTGGCGCCATGACGGGCGAAACTGCGTGCCGCTTCGCGACCGATGCCATCGCCGGCACCGGTCACCAGAATGACGCGCCCGGCCAGCAGATCGGCAGAGGGGTGATAACTGAACATGGCCAAACTCCTGCGATTGAAGCGCCGGGGATTTTAGTGGCTCTGCCAGCAAAAGACAGCTTTCAGTCAGCGCAGGCAACCGTGCGGCAGAATCCAGGCCGTTCAGCCACGTCAGATATTGATCTGGAACAAATAGTCGAGAGCGCGGCCGCGATCACGCCATGTGACAGAAGTTGGTCTATCTGCTTTTCCTTTCCCATGGCCTTGGGCTACTTTTCCACCACTGGTAGGAGCAGTTCTCCTGCCCGAACCAAAACTTATAAAAGAACAACGACGAATAACGGGGAGAACACATGAGACAAGCGCTTGTGCCAACAGCGTTGGCAGCAGCCTTGGCCCTGGCTGGCTGCGGCAGCGAAAGCCTGTCAGATGCCAGTGACGGAGCAACACCGGTCATAGCAACAGCCACTGTTGCCTATGATCCGAGCAACGGGGTGCTTCCAGTTCCGAATGATCTGCTGTTTTCGGGTACCACCGATGGCACGCTCAACCTGCCGGTGGATGATCCAACCGATGGTGCGGATCCCTACGTCGCTCTCTCTACCCTCGATGGCTGGAGCACTACAGCACCTTTTACCATCAGCATTCAGGTTCCGACCGGGGTGACCCTCGATGCGACCTCGGTGGTGCAGGGTGTACGCATTTTTGAGACGGTATTTGGTGGCCCTACGGCTCCCGGTGCCTGTGCTCAGGTGCCGCAGGGTGCCGCCTGTCAGGTGGCTGCTGAACTCACATTTGGTGAAGATTTCGCCGCATCTATTCGCGGTAATGCGGTTGCCGTGGTGCCGCTCAAGCCGCTTAAAGCCAAAACGGGCTACCTGGTTGTATTGACTGACGGCCTCAAGGATTCATTAGGGCGTAGTGTGGGTGCGTCATCGACTTACCGTCTGGTTAAACAGGACTTGGCCACCAAGCCGCTTGGCTCTGCATCGCAGCGCCAACTGCAAGGCTTGGTCAACAGCTTTGAGGCTGCCTTGGCGGCGGCAGGTGTCGCACCAGAAAGCGTGATCTATAGCGGCGCCATGACCACTCAATCGACCGCAGATGTGCTGGGCGTGGCCCGCCTGCTGATGGCCGGAGAGCTGCAGAACGCCCAGCAGGGCCGCAGCTCGGCCCTGACCCTGTCGATGCCAATCGCTGCCAATCAAACCTCGGCCGATGCCTTGATTGCGGGTGGCCTGCTCGACCCGAGCAATCCTGCTCACGCCCAGGCGATCGCCGTTGGCAATACCGCCACAGTGATGACGGCAAACCTGACCTTGCCTTACATGCTTGAGTACCCCAATCCGACCACCAACTGCCCGCCATCAGAACTGGTGACTACCGGCAGTTGTGCCGGGGTTAGCAGTGCGTGGCAAGCGCTGGGCGACAGCCCGGTGACCATTCTCGGTGCGCTTAACTCGGGGGCGCTGACCGCCGAGAAGGTGGTGGAAGACTGCGGCCTGGATTCAGCCGCAGAGTTGGCCAATCCGGCCAATCTGGTCGGCTGCCAGATCGTGCTTCCCCAGGGGCAGCTGGATAGAGAGCGCAACCTGACCAAATTCAATCCGCTGCCGCTCATTCGCCAATGGCAGAGCGTCCCTGTGCTCATCACGCTGCCCGATGCCGATGCAGTGAATGCGCTGCGTGCTGCGCAGCTGAACATTCCGGTTGAGGAGCTGCCTGAGCAGGCACGCTTGGTGAAGCCGCTTGCCGGCTGGCCGACAGTGATCTTTGCCCATGGCATCACCTCAAGCAAAGAGGGGCTGCACGCCATTGCCGGTTCGCTGGCCATGGCCGGGCTGGCGGCTATTGCCATCGATCAGCCGCTGCATGGTGAACGTGGCGTTAAGTTCAATGACGATGAAATCTACGAGATCAGCGCCTCGGCAGGTCTCAAAAGCGGTGCCGACGGTGATCCCTACCAGAACGCGTCGGCCTTGGTCTACGCCAATTTGGCCAGCCTGACCACGGTGCGTGACAACCTGCGCCAGTCCGCTAGCGACTATCTGGCGTTGCGCGCCGGCATCAGCTACCTGAGCGCCGGCCAAGCAGCAGTGCCCATGTCGCCGACCTTTGATGCCAGCAAGGTGTCGATCCTTGGTCATTCGCTGGGAGCATCGGTAGCGACTGTGACCACGGCCATGGCCAATGCACCTTTGCTGGATCCGGCCACGGGTGAGCCGCTGCCGTTTAATCCTTTTGCCCTGCGCGCGGCGACACTGGCGATGCCCGGAGGCGGACTGGCTGGGTTGTTTGGCACTTCGCCGACCTTCGGACCGTTGGTAGAAGCCGGTTTGACCGCGTCTGACAGTTTTGCCGAAGCCGTTGGTATGACTCTTGAGGAGCTCGAGGCACTCAAGACGGCAGCGCCTGAGCAGTACGATGCGCTGTTGACTCAGGCATACCCGGCGTTCTATAGCCAGTTTGCCTTTGCCGCCCAAACCGTGATTGAAAGTGGCGACGCCATCAATTATGCGGCGACGCTGGCGGCAACGACGGCTGCTGTTCACGCCATTGAAGTGGTCGGCAATGGCGATGACAACCTGGCGGATCGGGTGATCCCCAATGCCACTAGGCCGGCTAACATGCATCCCCGTTTGGCGGCAACAGTGTTGCCCCTGGCCGGTACTGAAC
>JAGOCY010000297.1 GCA_017998495.1 Corallincola sp. | reverse complement strand
GTAATGGCCCATGCCAGAGGGGCCAATGCCGCCAAAAGGCAGATCATCCATGGCCACATGCAGCAGGGTGTCGTTGACCACCAGCGCCCCGGCGTGCAGCTCATGGCTGACCCGGCTGATCAGCGCTTCGTCATTGCTGAACAGATAGCTGGCCAGCGGCCGTGGCCGCTCGCGGACATAGGCCAGCGCCTCATCGATCTGGTCATAGGGCAGCAGCGGCAGCAACGGGCCGAAGATCTCCTCCTGCATCACCTGCATCTCGTCGCTGACATGCCACAGCAGGTGCAGGGCCATGCGCCTCGGTAAGGCGCTATCACCGTTAACCGGCTGACAGGCGCGCAGCTCGGCACCATGGCTGAGGGCATCAGCCAGCAGCGCCTGCAGCCGCTGATAATGGCCGTCATGGATGATGCTGGCCATGTCCGGGTTGCGGGCGACATCGGGATAGCGCTGGTTATAGACCGCCACCAGCTGCTCCACCATGTGCTGCAGCTGGGCCCGTGGCACCAGCAGGTAATCGGGGGCGACGCAGATCTGGCCGGCATTGACGCACTTGCCAAACAGCAGCCGTTCGGCGGCGACCCGCAGGTCAGCATCGGGGGCGATGATCGCCGGTGACTTGCCGCCCAGCTCCAGGGTCAGCGGCGTCAGGTTGGCGGCGGCGGCGGCCATCACCTTGCGGCCGACGGCGGTGGAGCCGGTAAACAGCAGATGATCAAAAGGCAATGCGGCGAAGGCGGCGGCGACCGCGCCATCCCCCTCCACCACCGTGACCCATTCCGTCAGCCCGGCGGCAGCCAGCAGCTCGCGGATCTGCTGGTTGGTAGCGGGAGTGAACTCCGAGAGCTTGAGCATCACCCGGTTGCCGGCAGCCAGCGCGCAGGCCAGCGGCGCCATGGCCAGATTGAGCGGGAAGTTCCACGGGCTGATGATCCCCACCACCCCCAGCGGCTGCGGCAACAGGCGGGCGCTGGCCGGCCAGAAGATCCAGCCCACCCGTCGCCAGCGCGGGCGCATCAGTGCACGCAGGCGGCGCTGGTAGTAATGGATCAGCCGCAGCGATGGCACCAGGTCAGTGAGCAGGCTCTCATGGCGCGGACGATGGCCAAAGTCACTGCCAATCGCGCTGGCCAGTGCATCACGCCGGGCCAGCAATGCCACATGCAACTGGCCGAGCAGCGCCCGCCGCAGCGCCAGCGGCGGATAGGGCAAGGCCTCGGCATGGGCCCGCAAACGGGCCAGTTCGGCATCCAGCGACAGGGCGCTCATGGTTGGCACTCCACACAGCCAGCAACTCGCATCACCTTAGCCTGCCGCTACCGCCTTGCCAGCACCGCCCATCACAAAGCTGAACTGGCGCAAGCTTCGGCCATGGCGAACGGCCAGGGTGATTTGTCGTTAGCCACAACTCATCTACCATGGCGCCACCGGATGAGCCTCAGGAATAGTTGTGGGCAAACGCATTGCGGTGGTCGGCTCCGCCTTCAACCCTCCCACCCTCGGCCACGCCGATGTGATCGAGCAGGCACTGGGTCAGGCCGACGCAGTCTGGCTGGTGCCGGCCTATCACCACGCCTGGGGCAAAGCGATGGCCCCTTATGACCAGCGCTGTGCCATGGCCGAAGCGCTGCTGGCCGATCTGGCTGAACCCCGCGTGCGGCTGATGGCGGTGGAGCATCTGCTCGGCGATGGCCATCCGGTCTACAGCTACGATCTGCTCGACTATCTGCAACGCGAACATGCCGCAGGGCAGCAGTTACTGCTGGTCCTTGGTCCGGACAACATCGCCGCCATCGATAAGTTCCATCGCAGCGCGGAACTGCGTCAGCGCTGGGCGATCCTGGAAACCAGAGAGCGGGTGAAGGTGCGCAGCACGCTCATTCGTGAGCAGCTGGCCAAAGGGCTGCCGATAAACGACATGACGACACCATCCGTGGTTTCCTATCTCGCGGCTCATCCACTCTACCCGCTGGCTGCGCCAGCAGCCGACGGGGGTAGTACATGATCAGCACCGTCGACGCTGTGGTCCTGCGCGCCGGCCATGATGGCCTTGAACTCTTGCTATGGCAACGGCCGGCGGATGCCGACGCTTTCCCCGGCGTCTGGGCTCTGCCCGGCGGCTGGGTGTTTGAAGATCAGGATGCCGATCTGGCCGCCACCGTCACCCGGCTGCTGGCCACCAAGGTCGGCTTTACCCCGGACTATCTGGAGCAGGTGGAAACCATCGGCAGCCGAGACCGCGATCCTCGTGGCTGGTCGATGACCGTGCTCCATCTGGCATTGGTGCGCCAGAGCGCCTCCCAGGTCAGCCGGCCCGATATCTGCTGGCGGCCGGTGGCGGCACTGCGCGCCAAGCCGCAGTTACCCTTTGATCATGATCTGCTGCTGGCCAAGGCCCTCACCCGGCTGGCGGCCCGCGCCAGCTACAGTACCCTGCCGCTCTATCTGGCCGAGCATGAACTCAAGCTGCCGGAGCTCCAGCGTATTTACGAACTGGCGCTGGGCAACCCCTTGCACAAACGCGCCTTTCGCGACCGACTGCTGGCCTCGGGGGTGCTGGAAGACACCGGCCAACGGGTCCATGGCCGGGGTTCGCCCGCCGTGATCTATCGCTACCGCGCCAACCAGCCGGTATGTATGTTCGACCGCGTCATGCAAGGCGCTACAGGAGACAGGGATGACGATTGAAATTGTGAGCCGGGAGCAGGTCTACCGCGGTTATGCGAAGGTCGAGCGCTGGCAGGTGCGGCACGAGGGCCAACAGCGACCGGTAGAGTGCGTGCTGCGCGGCCAGTCGGTGGCGTTGTTACCCTATGATCCGGCCAGCGGCGAGGTGCTGCTGGTGCGCCAGTTCCGCCCCGGCGCCTATCCCGAGCATCAGCAGCTGCTGGAACTGATTGCCGGCATGATCGACGCGGGGGAGAGCCCGCTGACGGCCGCCGTACGTGAAGCAGCAGAGGAAACCGGACTCAGCGTCAGTGAGCAGGATCTGGTCCATCTCGGGCGCTTTTACTTAAGCCCCGGCATCATGACTGAAACCACAGACATCTTTCTCTGTTTTGCCTCGCTGACCCAGATTGATCTGGCCAGTCGCGGCGGTCTGGCCAGTGAGGGGGAGAGCATCGTCAAAGTACGCATGCCACTGGCCGAACTGGCACGCCAGCTGGCCAGCCCCGGCGGCCACAGCGTCACTCTGGCGCTGGCCGCTTCCCAACTGCAGGCGAGACTCGTGACCGCACCCTAGCCCCTGGCAACCAGCGCTGCCGCCAGCAGCGGCATGAGGTTGGCCGCTGCCGGCTGCCAGCGGCGCACTCTGCAGTAGAATGGCGGCCATCCTGTGAACACCGGAACTTGCCCATGCTTGCCCTGTC
>JAGOCY010000296.1 GCA_017998495.1 Corallincola sp. | reverse complement strand
TCATGTCCCAACTTGCTTTCCCGATTGCCAACACCTTTGGCCTTGCCGCCCGCTGTCGCCAACACCTGCGGGTCGCCGCCCCCTGCCGCTTTGGCGTGGATGAGCCGGCGCTGGTGGTGGGTGAGGGCAGTAACCTGATCCCGCTGTGTGATTTTGCCGGCAGCGTGGTGCAGCTCGCCGACCAGCAGCTGAGCTGGCGGCAGCAGGGTGATGACTGGCTGGTGACCGCCGGTGGGGGCTGCAACTGGCATCAGCTGGTCAGTGAGCTGGTAGCAGCCGGCATCGGCGGGCTAGAAAATCTGGCCCTGATCCCCGGCACTGTGGGTGCTGCGCCAGTACAGAATATTGGTGCCTACGGCCTTGAAGTGGGCGAGTGCATCGACTGGGTTGAGGGCTTTGATCGTCGCGATGGCCAGCCCTTTCGTCTCACTGCCAGCGATTGTCGCTTTGGCTATCGCGACTCGCTGTTCAAGCAGCAAGATGGTCAGGCGCTGGTGATCAGCCGGTTGCAGCTGCGCCTGCCGCAGCGCTGGCAGGCGCGCACCAGCTATGCGCCGCTGGCGCGCCTGCTGGATGGTGAGACAGCAACGCCGCAGCGGATCTTTGAGGCGGTCTGTGCCATCCGCCGCCAGAAGCTGCCGGACTGGCAGCAACTGGGCAATGCCGGCTCCTTTTTTAAAAATCCGCTGGTCAGTGCTGAGCAGGCAGCCCAGCTGGCGGCCGCCGAGCCGGGGCTGGTCAGTTTTGCGCACAGCGATGGTACGGTGAAGCTGGCCGCTGGCTGGCTGATTGACCGCTGTGGCCTCAAGGGGCTAGCGGTGGGAGGGGCGGCGGTACACCGCGAGCAGGCACTGGTGCTGGTCAACCGTAGTGGCACAGCGACCGTCCGAGACCTGTTGCAGCTGGCGCTGAGCGTGCGCGAGCGGGTACAGCAGCGCTTTGGGGTCAGGCTGGAGCCTGAGGTCCGTTTTATTGCAGAGCAGGGGGAGATCGGCTTTGACCAGGCACTGGTGCGATTCCTCGGCTGAGCGGCGGCTGGCGCTGCTGCAGCTGCTGGCCGACGGTCAGTTTCACTCCGGGGCCGCGCTGGGCGCCAGGCTCGGCGTATCGCGGGCGGCGGTCCACAAACAGATTGCGGCGCTGAGCGAGCTGGGCATCGACTGCCACGCGGTACAGGGGCGTGGTTACCGCCTCGCTCAGCCACTGGAGCCGCTGCAGCCGCAGCAGTGGCAACCGCCGCTGGATAATGGCGCCGTGGTCCTCTCCATCGATTCCACTAATGGCGCCCTGATGCGCGAGCGGCGCCAGCTGCCGACCGGTTATGTGTTGCTGGCCGAGCATCAGAGCGCGGGTCGCGGTCGCCGTGGCCGTGGCTGGGTGTCGCCGCCGGCCACTAATCTCTATCTGTCGCTGCTGTGGCGCTTTGACCAGGGGCTGGAAGCGGTGCTGGGGCTGTCGCAGGCGGTGGCCCTGGCCTGTGTCGATGCCCTGCAGGCGGTGGGGGCCCAAGGGCTGCAGCTCAAGTGGCCCAATGATCTGCTGTGGCAGGGGCGCAAGCTGGGCGGCATCCTGATTGAGCTGGCTGGCCAGCCGGGTGAGCCGACGGATGTGGTGGTCGGCGTTGGTCTCAACCTGCAGATGAGTGATAGCGCTGCGGCCGCCATCGATCAACCGTGGGTGGATCTGGCCACAGTGCTTGGTCAGCGCCCGTCGCGTAACCGTCTGGCGACCACCCTGGTCGCAGCGCTGCGGGCTGAACTGGGGCGCTTTGAAGGCGAAGGGTTGAGCCCGCGCTTAGCCCAATGGCAGCAGCACGATGCCTTTCACCAGCAGCCGGTAAAGCTGCTGTTAGGGCCACAGCGGGTAATTACCGGTGTGGTTGCTGGCATTGACCATCAGGGGGCGCTGCTGCTGCAGACCGATGGTGCCATTGAGCGCTTTCTGGGAGGTGAAGTATCGCTACGCGGAGCCCGCCATGACTGAGCTGTTGATCGATATTGGCAACAGCTGTTGCAAATGGGCGTACTGGGATGGCCGCCAGCTCGTTGGGGTGCGCAGCGGCAGTGTCGATGACCTGCTCACCGTCGCTGCGCCGCAGCGTGCCTGGGTGAGCTGCGTTGGCCATGCTGAGCAGTTGGTGCGCCTGGCGGAAGCCTGGCCCGGCTGCCAGCTGTTGCAGGCGCGCAGTGAGCTGGCTGGCTGCGGGGTGATCAATGGCTACCGCGAGCCGGCCCGGCTTGGCGTCGACCGCTGGCTGGCGCTGCTGGCCGCCCGTAGCTTGAGCCGGGCGCCACAGCTGGTGGTCGATGCTGGCACTGCCATCACCCTCGATCTGCTCGATGAGTTTGGCCAGCACAAAGGCGGCTGGATCGCCCCCGGCTTGGGGTTGTTGCGCCATAGCCTGGTGCAGGGCACGGCGGCGGTGCGCCCCGCTAGCGAGGGCGACGACGGCGGCTTTGGCCGCGATACCGCGGCGGCGGTCAATGGGGGATGCGCGGCCATGTTGGTGGGAATCGTGGACGAAGCACGGTCACGCGCCAGCCGGTTACTGGGCTCGCAGTTGCCGCTGCGGGTGGTGGTCAGCGGCGGTGATGGGCCGCTGTTGGCGGCGGCTCGGTCCGATTGGCAGTGGGTCGATCATCTGGTGCTGCGCGGCCTCGCTGTGGTTGCCGCGCGCCACCCCTAACCCGGTGTTTTGCTGCTCATTATTTCGCCCCGAAATAAGATGGAATAATTTTAAAAAAACAGGGTTGCGTCCCCCCGGTCATTTCCATAGAATGCGCGTCACTTGAACGGGGGGCCGCCAACGAGGCGGTAGCTAGGCCGGTAAAGCCAGCGTCTTTCGTGAGATTTTGGAGGGGTTCCCGAGCGGTCAAAGGGAGCAGACTGTAAATCTGCCGGCTCTGCCTTCGCAGGTTCGAATCCTGCCCCCTCCACCAGTTTTACGCGGTTTGAGGTAGCCCTGCGCTAAGAGGCGGGCATCGTATAATGGCTATTACCTCAGCCTTCCAAGCTGATGATGCGGGTTCGATTCCCGCTGCCCGCTCCACAGAATTGCGGTGCTGATATAGCTCAGATGGTAGAGCGCACCCTTGGTAAGGGTGAGGTCCCCGGTTCGATTCCGGGTATCAGCACCACTCTCTTTCCCGCAGCTTTCAAATCGTGTATAAGATCGCGCCTCACAGCGGCTGGGATACGCGCAGCCGCACGGGTGCGCCTACCAGGCCAGTGATAGGGGATCTAAAGAGCCATGGCTAAAGAAAAATTTGAACGTAACAAACCGCATGTGAACGTCGGCACCATCGGCCACGTTGACCACGGTAAGACCACCCTGACCGCCGCCATCACCACCGTGCTGTCCAAGGCCTACGGCGGTGA
>JAGOCY010000295.1 GCA_017998495.1 Corallincola sp. | reverse complement strand
TAGCCAGGAATGGCCACCACCTCGAGGCTGGCGGCCGGCGCCGTCAGCGGCAGGCTGAGGTAACTGCCCGCCGCCTGCTGCGGCAGCTACTCAATACACTGCAGGCTGCTGCCATCACCGGCAACGCGGATACTGGCCGGAATAGCGCCGCGCAGTTCGCGGCTGAGGCGCTCGACGGCAAAGCGGCTGGCGTCGAGCAATGCACTGCGTTCACTGCTGTCGCTGTAGATGCGGGCGCCAAATTGCACCCAGCTGGCCACGCCAATGCCCAGCGCCGCCAGCACCAGCATGGCGACCACCATCTCCACCAGGGTAAAGCCACGCCGGATGGTCGCTGACGGGCGCATCAGTAGTTCCCCCGAAAGCCGACCAGTTCAATGGCATCACCCGAGGGAGCAGTCACGGTCACGCTGATGCGTTTGGCGGCCCGTTCGGCCAGCCCCAGCTCAGTGCCGGCATAGGCCACCTGCACCTCAACCCGAAAGCCGGGATAACGGCCGGTGAGCGGTTGGCCCAAGGCATCTTCAATGGCATCACCGGCCTGGTCCAGGCAGTGGTAATCATCGACATCGTTGAACAGGGCGCGCAGCGGCTGGCCACTGCCATCCAGCTCTTCGGTGGCCGCGGTCACGCCACTGGCCGGGCAGGCGGCAATGGTAGCGATGCAGCTGACCCCGGCTTCATCACAGCGGAAACTGCCCAGCGGATTGTTGCTGCAGTCGGCAGCCAGAGTCAGGCCGTCGTGGCCCGAGCACTGATCAAATTTGCGCCCCAAGATCTCGTCAAGCAGCGCCTGGCCCAGCTCGGCGGCGCGGCTCTGCTGGATCGGGGTAACGCTTCTACCCGCCTGCGGAAAGATCAGGGTGGTCAGCAGCACCATGCCAAAGCCGAGGGCCACGATGGCCACAATCAGCTCAACCAGCGTGACCCCGCGCTGCTGGCGCTGACTAGAGCACATGGATATAGCCCTCCGCCTCGATGCGCAGCTGCAGGCTGATGGCGCCATTAAAGGTCAGGGTGCAGCCGCCGGCACAATCACCACCCGGTCGCCCCCAGCCGTCAAAGCGCAGATCGAAGCGACCGGACGGCAGGCTCAGCGGCGCATCGCCATCGAGCCGGCTGGAACGGTAAGGATCTAGGCCGCGGCCATCAAAGTAGCCGGACGAAAACGCGGCACTGGCGGTACAGGGGTTGAGATCCGGCGGACCATAGCGGTCGGTCAGCAGCAGCATCTGGAAGCAGCCAGCGCTGTTGTTCAGAGCGTCGAGCTGCAGCCGGCGCAGATGGCCGAGCAGCAGCTCGCGGGCGGCATAGACGTCGATGTCGCTACCGGAGAAGAAACGGCCACCGATGGTGACGGCGAGAATACCGGCGAGGATGATCACCGCCACCAGCTCCACCAAGGTGAAGCCGTGCGCATTGCCGATCCGCTGCCCTCGCCCTGCCCTCATCCACCCTCCTGCCGCACAAACGCAAAGGGCGCCGCAGCGCCCTTCCCTGGAGTTGGCGGGATTAGCAGCCGCCAGACCAGACCCTCAGAGTTGGACGAACGCCGGTTGCAGTGACCTGGGTGTAGGTCACACTGCAGTCGTTGGAATCACTCGGAGTAGTTGGGGCAGCAAAACCTTTGGGACGAATCACGACGGTCGGCGGTGTACCTGTAGTGGCGCTGGCCCACCAGTCATTGGGCGAGGCTGAAGCCGTGCCGAAGGTTGTTTCCAATACGATCTGCAGATCAGCCACGGTGGCACGCGGGTAACCATAAGCGGTATTCACCGGAGTGCCACCGCCGACCAGGTTCACAGTACCAGTGGCTGCACGGTCTTTGCCCTGAATCGCCGCCTTGCTGTAAGTCAGGGTAGCGGCGCCTTCGAGTGCGGCCTTCATCCCCTGCAGGGTGGAGGCACGGGCTTCGCCCTGCAGATTGACGAATCTGGGCAGCGCGGTGACTGCGAGAATGCCGAGGATGACGATCACCACCACCAGCTCAATCAGGGTAAAACCTTTCTGTTTCATCGTTAGGACCTCTGTTGTCAGTTACCGTTGTTGATATTGATGGCGACCCGCCCCGTCTTAGGATCGTAGACGAAGTTGTTGCCGATGCTGGTATCCGTACCGGGAGAAGCGTAATCCCGACCGTCGTTGGTACGCTCCAGGCTGTCCACCAGCCAGTAGCCGCAGTTACCGCTGACGGCGTTGCTGAAGTAACGCGCCGCTGCCAGATCCGCCGCCGCCGAACTGGCGGTGATGGCCGGCGGGTTCTGCAGAATGCCGTTCCACACTGCCACACAACGGGCGCCACTCATGGTCTCGCTATTGCTGGCGCCATCGCGGTTGGCATTGTCCACCGGATAACCGGGCGACACCGGGGTGGCGCTGCTGCGGTTTTCAGTGGTCAGAAAGAGTTGGGTGCCGTCATACCAGACAGTGTTAACGCCAGCCTGGGTGGGCCGCCCCTGGGATTCCCACTGGGCGCGGGCCAGAGCCACGCCGGTGGCATAGCCGCCGGCCATGCCCTCGACATTGGCGGCCTTGGCCTCGTCGGTGACGTCGAGAAAGCGGGGCAGTGCGGTCACCGCCAGCAAACCGAGGATGATCACCACGATCACCAGCTCGATCAGCGAGAAACCCTGTTGGCCCTGTCTCATCTGCGTGCCGCCACCTGTGCGCTGTCTGGCCTTACTATAAATCCCGATCATGGCCTTAACCACCTGCACTGTCGTGCTTTTTTACTGTTTTGTGGGCTGTGTCGAAAGCTCGCTGACGCCACTGTGCGGCCACCAGCGCAGCTGATGTCCATCACTGGCGTAATCACAATAACGGCCATGCTGATCTTCACCACTGCTGGCGGTCAGCGGCGTCTGGCCGAGCAGCAGCAACGGCCGGCGCAGCAGCGCCAACCACAGCTCGGCACAGCCCTGACGCTCATCAAGCTGCAATCGGCCAGCCCCGTCGAAATAGAGCGGCAGCGGCTCACCCTCAACCTCGGCCGGGCGCCATGGCAGCGGCTGCGGTTTGCCCCGCAGCAGCCACTCGGCCCGCGCCAGATTACTCTGGGTAACCAGCTGATCAGCCGCCTCCGCCAGCTGCGCCGCGGCGGCGCCATCGCGGCTACGCTGGCCCTGCAGCAGCACCACCGCCCACAGCACCAGCATCACCAGCACCGGCGCCAGGAAACCAAGTAGCCGCCGCTGCCGTTCCAGCTCGCGGATGTCGCTCACCCGCGGCCCCCGCGCATGGCGCTCATCATGTCCCACATCGGCAGGAAGATGCCCAGCGCCAGCACCAGCACCATGCCAGCGACGATGGCGATCAGAATCGGCTCGATACGCGCCGTCAGGGTCTTGAGGTCGTAATCCACCTCGCGCTCGTAGTAATCC
>JAGOCY010000294.1 GCA_017998495.1 Corallincola sp. | reverse complement strand
CAGATCCACACCTACGCGCATAATTGCCATCGGATTCCTCCCCTTGAATTGGCTGTTCAGCGTCGAACACTGACAGCGTGGCACATCGATGCCGATTTTCCGGGGGAGGAGTCCATACCATTGCATCTGCCGCCACGCAGTGGCATTCCGAGATACGAGATCCGAGGTTGTACTCGTTACTCGTATCTCGCAACTCGCCACTGCGATCAAGGCTTAGCCTGCATCACCTCAACTTCGGTGAGGCCGATGGCCGCCAGCTGCGGCAGGATCTGGGCCTTGTCGCCCACCACCACCCAGGTCAAGGCCACCGGCTTGAGGGTGGCCTGGGCCGCGCTGTTGATCTCGGCCACGCTCAGGGCGCGATAACGGGCCGTCAGGGTCGCCACATAATCGTCGCTGCGGCCAAAGCGGGCATTGTCCATCAGCGCCCCCAGCACCGCGTCGGCACTTTCAAAGGCGCCGGGCAGGCTGCGGCTCTGGTAGTTGACCACCTGGGTCAACTCTGGCTCAGAGGCTGGCCGCTCGTTGAGGTAGCTGTCGATCTCTCCTTGCAAGGCGACGATGGAGGCAGCGGTTTTGTCGGCCTGCACTGGCGCGTAGACCATCCATGGGCGTTGACCTTGAGCATCAACCAGGAAGGTATAGGCACCATAGCTCCAGCCTTTGTCTTCACGCAGGTTCATGTTGATACGGGCAGTGAACAGGCCGCCGAGCAGATCATTCATGGTCTGGATCGCCAGGTTGTCGGCCACCCCGGTGGCTGGCGCCAGGTGGCCAGCCAGGATCAGCGCCTGGGGCGAGCCCGGCTGGTCAACCACCACCACCTGGCCACGGGCCGGCAAGCTGACCTCATGCAGCGCCTTTTGACCCTTGGCGGCGGCTGGCGGTTGCCACTGGCCAAGGCTGGCCTCCAGCAGCGGTTTGAGGGTAGCCAGATCGGTGTCGCCCACCACCAGCAGGGTGGCGTTATCCGGACGCAGCCACTGCTGCTGGAAGGCCAGCAGATCCGCACGCTTAAGGGCCGAAACTGAGCTCAGGGTGCCGCTGCCGGTTAGCCCCTTGCCATAGGGGTGGTCGCCGCCATAGAGCAGCGGCGGCAGGGTGTGCATGGCAATGGCCATCGGCTGATTCCATTCGCGCTTGATGGCCGCCAGTTGCAGCGCCTGCTCACGTTGCAGATCGGCCTCGCTAAACGCCGGCTGTTGCACCACCTCGGTCAGCAGCGCCAGTGCTGGCTGCAGCCGGGTGGTCAGGGCCGACAGCTGCACCACCGAGGTATCCAGCGTGGAGCCGGTGGCGAGACTGGCGCCGAGGTCGGCCAGGGTTTCGGCCAGCGCCTTGCTGCTGTAGTTAGCGGTGCCTTCATCCAGCATGTTGAGGGTGAGCTTGGCCAAGCCCGCCTGGGCGGCGCTGTCGGCGGCATAACCGGCATCAAACTGCAGGGCGAGATTAACCACCGGCACCGCATCACGCCGGGCAAAGATCACCGCCAGGCCATTGGCCAGGGTGGTGCGTTCCACCTGCGGAAAACTCAGGTCCGGGGTGGTGCTGACCTGGGGCAGCTGGCTGCGGTCCAGGGTGCTGGCAGTGGTCTGTGGCTCGCCATAGGGGGTCACCGTCAGCTGATAGAAACCACGGCCGAGCCAGCGCTGGGCCAGGCTGAGCAGGCTGCTGCTGTCGGCCTGTTGCATCCAGCCCAGCGCCAGCTGCCAGTGGTCAGCACGGCCACCGTAGAGCAGTCCCTCGGCCAGCAGCGTGGCCTTGCCGCCAAAGCCACCCACCTGTTCCATCCCCCGGATCAGGCCGGCGGTGATCTGGGTTTGGGCGCGCTGCAGCTCTGCCGCGCTCAGCCCGTCGGCAAGCAGCCGTGCCAGTTCGCCATCGAGAATTGCCTCGGCCTTGGCCGGCTCCACCCCCGGCTTGAGGTCCACAATGATCTGGAACTGGCTAGCCAGCTCGTGGGGTTCAATCTGCACCCGGACGCTGGAGGCCAGCGGCTGATTATACACCAGTGCCTGCGGCAGGCGGGCGCTCTTGTCACCGCCCAGCACACTGGCCACCAGCTCTAGCTGATAGCGGCTCTGCTCGGCGCGGCCAGGAACGGCCCACACCCGGTAGATGCGGCTATGGGCCACCCGGTCCTGCATCTGGTCGAAGGTGGGGCTGCTGCGTTCCGGCACTGCCGATTTGAGGCGGGCCACCGGCGGACCGGCCGGAATGTCGCCGAAGTATTTCTCCATCAGCGCCTTGGCGGTGCTGACATCAATATCACCGGCCAGCACCACCACGGCGTTGTTGGGGCCATAAAAGCGCTTGAACCAGTCCTTGACGTCATCCAGCGACGCGGCATCGAGATCGGCCATGGAGCCGATGGTCGACCAGCGGTAGGGGTGCCCCTCAGGGAACAGGCCGGCCAGAATGCGGTAATCGGCGGTGCCAAACGGCTGGCTGTCACCCTGACGCTTCTCGTTCTTCACCACTTCGCGCTGGTTATCCAGCTTCTCTTGAGTGACGGCGCCGAGCAGATGGCCCATGCGGTCCGACTCCAGAAACAGCGCCAGCTCCAGCGCCGGGGTCGGCACATTCTGGAAGTAGTTGGTGCGATCAAACCAGGTAGTGCCATTGAGCTCAGTAGCGCCCACCGCCTCCAGCGGCGTGAAATATTCGCCGTCGTGGTGCTCGGAGCCATTAAACATCAGGTGTTCAAACAGATGGGCAAAGCCGGTTTTGCCGCGCTCTTCATCGCGCGAGCCGACCTGATACCAGACGCTCACCGCCACAATCGGCGCCTTGCGATCTTCATGCACCACCACCTTGAGGCCATTGGCCAGCTCAAACTGCTCATAGGCCAGTTGCGGCGTCGGCAGCGGCGCCAGGCTGGGCACCGGTGGCGGTGAGGGTTGGCTGGCATCCGGCTGACAGCCAGCCAGCAGGGCGAGGGGCAGTAACAACAGGGGCAGCAACGGGCGCATGAGTTCTCCATGCAGGGCAGGTCAGGGGCAAGCGGCCAAGGTAAAGCGGGCCTCGCGGATGCTCAAGGGCAAGGTGCCCTCCTTTGTTGTAAATGGCGGTAACCACAGGTGCCCGCTTGGCGACAGCGGCAGCTAACGCCGCTGCCTATGATTTCCATCAGCTAATCCCATTGGATGGCCAAGGGATTGAAAACTACAGTCAGTGAGCCTTGAACCGCCGCGCAACCATCGCCGTTGGTCGGCATCGCCTGATGAACAGATGGAGCGCCCTGCGCACTCGGTTGGAACTAACGCGGCAACGAACACTCCATCCATTGATGATTAACCCAAGGAGCGAGACATGGAGAACAACAACACCAGTGGTAAATGCCCGGTGATGCACGGCGGGGCCACCTCGGCCGAGATGGCG
>JAGOCY010000293.1 GCA_017998495.1 Corallincola sp. | reverse complement strand
GAACGGTCGCTTTGGCGCCTGCCTGATGGCCGAGCCGCAGCTGGTGGCCGACTGTGTGGCGGCGATGAAAGATGCAGTGACCGTTCCGATCACGGTCAAGACCCGTCTCGGCATTGATGAGCAGGACAGCTACGAGTTTCTGTGCGAACTGGTCGAGCGCTCGGCGGCAGCCGGCTGCCAGACGTTTATCATCCATGCGCGCAAGGCCTGGCTGAAAGGGCTGAGCCCCAAGGAGAACCGCGATATTCCGCCGCTCGACTACGAGCGCGCCTATCGCCTCAAGCGCGACTACCCGCAGCTGACCATCAGCGTAAATGGTGGTATCACCAGCCTGGAGCAGTGCGAGCAGCACCTGCAACAGCTGGATGGGGTGATGGTGGGGCGTGAAGCCTATCAGAACCCCTTTATGCTGGCCGAGGTCGATCAGCGGCTGTTTGGTGCCACCACCCCCGGACCCAGCCGTGAGCAGGTGATCGAGGCGTTCGTACCTTATGTGCGCGCCCAGCAG
Organism: Corallincola sp.; assembly: GCA_017998495.1. GTDB lineage: Bacteria > Pseudomonadota > Gammaproteobacteria > Enterobacterales > Neiellaceae > RGIG665. The sequence goes on along the minus strand of JAGOCY010000293.1, from coordinate 2,879 downwards.
CAGGCGGGCGAACGGCCGTGGGCGATGCTGCGCCATATCCTCGGCCTCTATCAGGGGCTGCCGGGGGCGCGCCAGTGGCGGCGTCATCTGAGCACTTTTGGCCCACGCAGCGACGATGGCGCCGCACTGCTGGAAGAAGCTGTGGCGAAATTCATTATCAGATCGCGTGATTGACCACAATGTTAGTGAATTTAGCCTGCCAGAACTGTCCGGACAGCGTCCGCTGGCTGTCCGCGCTCGCAGCGGACGGCCCATGATCAGACAATAAATCCTTTATAAACAGAGGCATTTGTTGGTTTTGCGGGGTTTGGCACAGCCCTTGTATTAGTGATGGCGCTTACGCACCACACACCACAAGGAACTTGCCATGCGTACCCTCATCTCCGCTCTTGCTCTGACTGCCACCACCCTGATCGCCGTACCAGTGGTGGCTGGCGATGAACTGGCCGATCACGCCGAAGCCCTTGAGCAGTTGCATCAGAACCTGCGCGATCAGAGCCAGCAGGTGGCCGATGCCATTCATGCCGAGGCGGTCACCGACAGCCGTAACAGCGCCCTGGCCGCCATCCAGCAGTGGCTGGATGTGGGCGCCGCCAACACGATGCGCATTGCCCGTCGTTAACTGGAGATACCGCCATGGAGGCGTTGCTGGATGGGTTGCCCGGCGTCGGAGTCCTGCTGTGGTGGTTGCTGATGCTGCCGATGGGCTGGGCCGCTGTTGGTTTGATCTGGTCGTGGTGGCTGGCGCGCAGCAGTGCGTCAGCTACCCCTTTGCTGGCGGCGGCGGTGGCCGAAATGGGCGCGGCGCGCTAGGCTAGCGCCATCACTTCCGATTGTGGCGGTTTAACCCCATGCGTGTTGCCCTGATGCTGCTGTCGTTGTTATCGCTGCCGGTGCTGGCCGCCGTGCAGGTGATTGATCCTTATGTGCGGGTGTTGCCGCCCGGCAGCCCCAATACCGCCGCTTTTATGCAATTGACCAATGCCGGCACTAACGAACTGGCGCTGGTCGCCGTCGAGACCGAGATTGCCGCGCGTGCCGAGCTCCATACCCACCAGCTGGTGGACGGCGTCGCCCAGATGCGCCAAGTGGCCGAGATTGCCCTGCCAGCCGGCCAGATGGTCAGTCTGCAGCCCGGTGGGCTGCACATCATGCTGCTCGATCTCAAGGCGCCGCTGAAGGCGGACGAGTCGGTGGCCCTGACCCTGGTATTCAGCGATGGCAGCCGCCAGCCGGTGACCGCCATCGCCCGCGAACTGGTGGCCAGCAAGGCCCATCATCACCACTGATTTGCTGTTCTATCTGCCCTGTTCGACAAGGAGTTGCCGATGAACCTTGCACCGACTGGCTGGCAGCGTTACCGCTATCTACTTGGCGGGCTGCTGGCGTTGTTGTTTGCCCTGTGGCTGCTGGCGATCTTCTGGAGTCAGGAACCGGAGATCACCGACATTCGCGCCTTGGCGGCCGAGCAGGCCAGCGCCGCCGGGGTTAGCCCGGTACCCGGTTATACCGTTACCACCGCTGCTATCCATGTCGCTTCCACCCTGCTCGACAAACCCGGCGGTTATCTGTCGAACGACATGCTGCCGCCCGGTGTGCTGATGGACAACATGCCGGCCTGGGAGTTTGGCGCGCTGGAGCAGCTGCGCGATCTGACCATGACCATGCGTCGTGATTTCAGCCGCTCCCAGTCGCAGTCGCAGGAGGACAGGGATCTGTCGCTGGCTCAGCCCAAGTTCAACATCGACCATAGCAAATGGATGCTGCCCAGTGCCGAAGGGGAGTATGGCGATGCGATCAAGGCGCTGGAAAGCTATCGCGCCCGCCTCGCTGACCAGAACCGCAACGACGGTCAGTTCTACACCCGCTCCGATAACCTGCGCGAATGGTTACGGCTGGCCCAGAAACGCACCGGCAGCCTGAGCCAGCGGCTCTCGGCCAGCGTCGGTCAGGAGCTGGAAAACACCGATCTGGCCGGTGACACCAATGCCGCCCGCTCCAAGGCGGCCCCCAGCCACCAGATGATGCGCACCAGCTGGTGGGAGATCGACGATGTGTTCTGGGAAGCTCGCGGCTCCTGTTGGGCGCTGCTCCACTTCCTCAAGGCGGTGGAGGTCGACTTTGCTGACGTGCTCAAGAACAAGAATGCCGAAGCCAGCCTGCGCCAGATCATCCGTGAGCTGGAAGCCACCCAGGAGACGGTGTGGAGCCCGATGATCCTCAACGGCAACGGTTTTGGCTTTGTTGCCAACCACTCGCTGGTGATGGCCAACTATATTTCCCGTGCCAACGCGGCCCTGATTGACCTGGCTGAACTGCTCTATCAAGGATAAAACCATGAACAAGACTGCACTTGCGCTGACCCTGGGCGCCCTGCTGACCGCCACCGCTGCCCAGGCTGACACCCTCGGTGGCATCTATGTCGGCGCCCAATACTGGGATCTGGCCAGCGACGGCACCATCAATGACGACAACGCCAGCGCCGACTTTGACTTGGGCGACGATGCCAAGGGCTCAGTGTGGATCGCCATCGAGCACCCGATCCCACTGCTGCCGAATTTTAAAGCGCGTTATAACCAGCTGGATGGTGAAGGGGTTGCCACCCTTAACGGCGCCATCACCATTGATGGCGTCACCTTTGCCGATGACACCGAGATGGCGTTGGATGCCAAGCTCGACCACGTCGATGCCGTGCTCTATTACGAGCTGCTGGATAACGATCTGGTGTCGCTCGATCTCGGCCTCAACATCAAGGTCGGCGACTTTGAGCTGACCGGCGTGGGTGAAGATCCAGACGGTAACGCCGTCACTCAGTCCGGTAGCTATTCCGCTGCTCTATGCCGCTGGCGAGATCGGCCTGCCGCTGACCGGCCTGGGGC
>JAGOCY010000292.1 GCA_017998495.1 Corallincola sp. | reverse complement strand
CAGGGTCAAGGGCCGGCCGGCAAAACGCCTTACTTCAGCGATCACTGTCGGCGTCAGGGTGCCGCTGTAGAACAGCTTGGGCTGCTCATCGACCAGCTGGATCAGGACGTTGTGGCGCTTGGCAAAGGAGAAGGGCAAGCGCAGGCGTGGCAGGCTGGCCAGTGCCTGCTCCTCCAGCTCACCACTGCCGATCACCGGCTCCAGCTCGGCACTCATGGCTGCTCCTGGCCGTGACTCAGCGGCTTGGCCTTGAGCTCTGGCGGCAACGGCGCACTACCATCCACCGACTGGCCATACTCCGGCAGCACCGGCCCGCTCTGCGGCATAAAGCGGATATCCTGCTGCTCTTCACGCAGCTGGTAAGCGCGGATGTAGTTGTACTTGCGCTCACTCAGATAGCTCATGGTGCTTTCATCACGCACGATCGACGGGCGAATAAAGACCATCAGGTTGCGCTTTTTCTTGCTGGAGTTAGTGCTGGTAAACAGCTCGCCCAGCAGCGGAATATCGCCCAGCAGCGGCACCTTGGAGACACTCTCCTGAGCGTCTTCATCGATCAGACCACCCAGCACCACGGTGCCGCCATCATCGGCCATCACCGTGGTTTTCATCTGGCGCTTGTTGATGGTGATATCAACGGCAGTGGCCCCGGCGATGCCGGACACCTCCTGCTCGATCTCCATCTGCACCGCGTTACCCTCGTTGATCTGCGGGGTCACCTTGAGCTTGACCCCCACTTCCTGACGGCTGATGGTCTGGAACGGGTTGCTGTTATTGCTCGAGGCGGTGGAGCCGGTGAGGATCGGCACCTCCTGACCAACAATGAAATAGGCTTCCTGGTTGTCGAGGGTGGTGATCGACGGCGTTGCCAGGATGTTGGAATTGGTCGAGGTCTTCACTGCCTGGACCACCGCCGCCCAGTCATCCTTGATCATCCCCACCATCACCCCGTTGATCGAGCCCAGTACCGAGGCCAGCAGGGTGTAGTCGCCCTGGGTAGCAGGGTTCTCAGTACAGGAACCCTCAACACAGACTTTGGTTCCAGGGACATCCTCTGCATCCTTCTGTCCTGCCCACAGCCCGGTCACCGGCGCCTGACCGGTACCCTGCCACTGCTGTACCCCATACTCAGGCGAGATCCACTGCACGCCGAAGTTAAGGCCGTCGCCCTCCAGCACTTCGACGATCATCGCCTCCACCAGCACCTGGGCGCGGCGGATATCGAGCTGGCGGATCACCCCTTCCAGCGAGCGCATCATGTCCGGCTGAGCGGTGATCACCAGCGAGTTGGAATCTTCGTGGGCTTCAATGGAGATATCGGTGCGACCACCTGTGCCGCGGGTGGCGGCCTGGGCCTGAGTGGTGACCCCGCCCTTCTCCTGGGCGATCGACTGGCTGACCCCTTTGAGTACCGCCACCATATCCGGTGCCTTGGCATATTTGAGGTAGAAGACACGGGTATTGCCGGTGCTCTCCAGCTCACTGTCGAGGCGCCGGATCAGCTCGATCACCCGCGCCCGCGCCTGCGGCTCACCAGAGACCAGCACCGCGTTAATGCGCTCGTCAGCCACCACCTTGGGCTTGAACGACTCGGGAGTAGCGTCCTGCTTGCCTTGCTGGCGCAGCAGTGAGTCGACAATACGCACCATCTCCGCTGATGAGGCGAACTGCAGGCGGACAATCTCCACCTCCTGATCGCCGGCCTTGTCCACCAAGCGCACAATCTCCACCAAGCGGTTTACCACCGCGGCCCGGCCGGTGACCATGATGACGTTGGACGGGTCGTAATGAACGACGTTGCCGCCGCCAGCATTGTCGTTGAGCTGGCGCAGCAGCGGCGCCAGATCGCGCACCGACACGTTGCGCACCGGCACCACCCGGGTAATGAACTCATCGCCAACGCCTGAATCATCGTTAACCACCGGAATGGCGGCCGCCTTGGCGTCTTTGCTCTTGATCACCTTGAGCACGTTGTTGTCCATCTCAACCACGGCATAGCCGTAGACTTCCAGCACGTTGAGAAAGAACTGGTAGTACTGCTTCTCATCCAGCAGATCATAGGAACGGACGTTGACCTTACCGCGAATGGTGGGGTCGACAATGATGGTCTTGCCCAGGCTTTTGCCGACGATATTGATGAACTCTTCCAGTTCGGTGCCCTTGAAGTTGGGCGAGAACTGGGTCGCCGCCACCGGCAACGCCAGCACCAGCCACAGGCCAGCGGCGGCAGCACGCCGGAGGGCGCGGCGGGACAGGATGTTCAGCGAAAGGGTCAACAGGCTCATTGGGCGCTTCCAGTTGAGGGGCCGACGATGGGAAACACGGCCAGAATCATTACTCATAGGGTTCTTCAACCACCACTTCCGGTGGCACCTCTTCCACCACCACCGCATCGGGCTCATAGGCCGGGGCAATGTCGGGATCACCCTCAACATCCCCGCCCGCACCGGGTTCAGGCAGCGCAAAATTGATGTCGTACTGCTGGCCGTCACGGACCACGGTCAGGGCCACCTGATCCATCTCGCCCAGCTTGTTAATGATGCCCATCGCCTGCTGCAGATCCGTCAGATCAACACCGTTCATGGCGATGGCCAGATCGTTGGGCTGGAGGCCGAGGGAGGTAAACAGCTGCGGGTCCATACCCGGATTGATGCGCCAGCCCTGCAAGCCTTCGCCATCACGCACCGGCGACACCCGCAGGTAATCGCTCAAACGCGACATAGCCGCACCGGGGTTGCTGCGCAGCTCGCGCCGCATGTCGCCCAGCTGATTGAGGGCCGCAGGGGTCGCATCGGGCGGGGCGCTGACCGCAGCGCTGCTCTCGGCGCGACGATACTCTTCGCCGTCGAGCATCAGCGTCTCTTCAACCCCGCGATTCATGATGATCACCCGGTCACGCAGGATCTGACGCAGGGTGGCGGTAGTGCCGTCAACCTGATCGCCAATACCGTAGGTGGCCTGTTTGCCTTGGTGTTCGATGATGGCCGCCCCGCGGATCTGTGGATCACTGGCAACAATACCGGTGAGCTTGAGATTGAGGGTGGTCTTGGGGGCGTCGACGGTAGCCCGCACCACTGGCTGGCTGGCGACCACCAGTTGGCCAAATAGTGGTACGTCACGGGCATCGCCCAGCCCCTGCTCTTTTTTGCCAGTGGCCACCACCTGCGGCTGCCAGGCAAAGGGGATGGGAGCCCGGGGCAGCAACAACCAGCTGATGCGAGCCAGCAACAGCAGCGCCAACGCCAGCAACAGCGCGGTAAGCCCCAGCGCCAAACGGCGGTGCGGCAGTTGCTCGAAGACGCGCTGAAACGACGCCAACAGATCCATCATCGTCTATGTCATTCCATCAACCGGCCCGTTGTCGCCACGGCATCGCCACCACAGCGACGG
>JAGOCY010000291.1 GCA_017998495.1 Corallincola sp. | reverse complement strand
GGCCTGCCAACCCACGGCCAGTCGGGTGTAGGGGTTGAGTCGTCTGGACGGCGACGAAAGCCACTAAGGCACATGGATGTGACTTTGTGGCGACCCCGTAGCCCGGCAGAACACACTACATTGCTGATGGTGGTGATCTCGCGGACCGCCGGGATTGGTAAGGGCCGGGCGGGTCCGGCCCTTACCCGGCCAGCGCCGGCCGGTCGGCGCTCTTATCAAATCGCCACGCGATTTGTCTTACTGCCTGCCGCGCAGCGGCATTAACAACGCCCCAGCGCGAGGCGGGCAGCCTCGCTTCGCAGCGGCGCAGCCGCATCTGCCGCGCCGCAGGCGCATGGTCAACGCAGTCGGCGGCGAACGTCAGGGATTCTCTGTTGCCAGCTGCTGACACAGCGGGTTCAGCTCGCTGAACTGCAACGCCGGCATGGCCACGGGTTCGCCGTGTTGGTGGGCGGCGACGGCGGCGGGTAGCTGGCTCAGGGTTTGTTCGACGGCGTCTAGCGCCGCAGCGCTGGTCAGCCATTCGGGCAGCCAGGGGGCGATGTCGGCGTAGCTGAGGTAGCGCAGTTGCAGTTGGCCACCACCGAGATCGGTGGCCTGCCAGCAGGCGGCGGCGCGTTCAATGCGCGGCCGTTCCGGGTCCGGGGGAGCGGAGTCGGGGGCGGCGATGACGCTGAGGTAGCGGTGCTGGCCAAGCTGGCCGTGGATACTGCGGCTGATCAGTTCGCGGTCAGCCAGCGGGAAGGGCAGGGTCAGGCGGGTGCGCACCAGATAGTGGTTGGGCGGGCGGAAGGCCAAAACCTCCACCGATTCGACATTGGCCGCCCATTCCGGCACCCGCGCGGTATCGAGCAGGGTGCGTAGTACGGCGCCGGGGTGGGCATCCAAGGTGATCTCGCCGCGAATCAACGGTAGCGGCGCGGCCGCATGGGGCTGCGCTGCCGAGGCTGCGGTGGGGTGTTCTGCCACCCGTTCGACCTGCAGGGCCTGCACCGTGTTCAGGCTGCTGTACAGAGCCACTGCCGCCAGCGTGCGCCACATCCCTCTGCCCTTTGCCAAAACGCGGTCAAGGCCGACAGAATAGGGGCTGTCCGGGGGATCACCAAACGGGAAACAGCAACATGAACAATGGCGTGACAGGGGCGATGATGGCGGCACTGCTGGTAATGAGTGGCTGTAGCGACAACGCCGCCGATGAGGCCGCTGGCCCCAGCTACCCGCCCAGCCGCACTATGGCCCAGGTGGATAACTACCACGGGGTGGAGGTGGCTGACCCCTACCGCTGGCTGGAGGATGACAACAGCGCCGAGACCAAGGCCTGGGTCAAGAGTCAGCAGCAGTTTGCCGACGCGCATCTCAACGCTATTGCTGGCCGCGAGCCGCTCAACCAGCGCATTACCGCGTTGTGGAATACCGAGCGCCGAGGCCTGCCGCTGGAGCGCGGCGGTCGCCAGTTCTACTTCCGCAATGATGGCCTGCAGAACCAGTCGGTGCTCTATGTGCGTGATAACGCTAGCAGCGAACCGCGGGTGCTGCTCGACCCTAACACCCTGTCTGGCGATGGCACTGTCGCCCTTACCGCCATCGATATCAGCCCGGATGGCAAGCGGCTGGCTTATGGCGTTTCTGAATCGGGTTCTGACTGGCAGACCTGGCGCTTTTTAAGCGTGGAGGATGGTCGCCAGCTGCGTGACGAACTCAAGTGGATCAAGTTCAGCATTGCCTCCTGGACCAAAGATGGCAGTGGCGTTTTTTACAGCCGTTACGACGCCCCGGCGGAGGGGGCTGAGCTGCAGGAGGTGAACTACTTCCAGAAGCTCTACTTCCACCGCATCGGTACTACTCAGGAGCAGGATGAACTGGTCTATGAGCGTAAGGATCAGAAGGAGTGGGGCTTCGGCGGCGAGGTCAGCGACGACGGTAACTATCTGGTGATCACCGTGTCGCAGGGCACCGATGTGCGCAACCGCCTGTTCTACAAAGATCTGGCCAACAACGGCGCGGTGGTGGAGCTGTTGCCTGAGCTGGATGCCGAGTACCAGTACATTGGCAATCAGGGCGCTCGCTTCTTTATCAAAACCAACAACGGGGCGGCTAACGGCAAGATCATCGCCATCGATCTGGCCAACCCGTCGCCTGAGCTATGGCAGACAGTGGTGCCGGAAACCAGCCAGGTGATCGAGCAGGCGCAGCTGGTGGGGGATACTCTGGCCATTAACTACATGGTCGATGTGGTCAGCCAGCTGGAGCTGTTCAAAACCGACGGCACCCCGGCCGGCAAGATCACCATGCCCGGCAAGGGGCGGGTGTCAGCCATTGAGGGCGATGAGGCCAAGAATCACATCTACTTTCTCTACGACAGCTATCTGGTGCCGCCGACGGTGTACAAGGCATCACTGGCCGATCTCGGTGTCAGCGCCCACTTTGCCCCGCGCCTGAACTACGACCCGGAGCAGTTTGTCAGCGAGCAGTTCTTTTACCAGAGCAAGGATGGCACCCGGGTGCCGATCATCCTCAGCTACCGCAAGGGGCTGAAGCGCGATGGCAGCAATCCGACCATTCTCTATGGCTATGGCGGTTTCAATATTCCGGTCACCCCCCGCTACAGCGCGGCGCTGATCGCCTGGATGGAGAAAGGCGGCATCTATGCCGTGGCCAACCTGCGCGGCGGCAGCGAGTATGGCGAGGCCTGGCATCAGGCCGGCATGCTGCACAACAAGCAGAATGTGTTTGATGACTTTATCGCCGCAGCCGAGTTCCTGATCCGCGACAACTACACCCAACCGGCCAAGCTCGGCATCTACGGCCGCAGTAACGGCGGCCTGCTGGTGGGCGCGGCCATGACCCAGCGGCCCGATCTGTTTGCCGCGGCGCTGCCGGCAGTGGGGGTGCTGGATATGCTGCGCTTCCATAAATTCACCATCGGCTGGGCCTGGGTGAGCGAGTACGGCAGTGCCGACAATGCCGCCGATTTCCCGGTGCTCAAGGCCTATTCGCCGCTGCATAACCTCAAGCCCGCCCAGTATCCGGCCACCATGGTGATGACCGCTGACCACGACGATCGGGTGGTGCCGGCCCACAGCTTCAAGTTTGCCGCGGCGCTGCAGGCGGCCCAGCAGGGCAACAAGCCGGTGATCGCCCGCATCGAAAGCAAAGCGGGCCATGGTGCCGGCAAGTCGACGGCGATGCAGATTGAGGAGTGGAGCGATATCTTCGCCTTCCTGCTGCAGGCGATGAGTGAAGAGGCGCGGTTGACGGCAGCGGCCCCCTGAGTCAGGGTTAAGCATCTGTTGGAGCCAAGGAGTCTGTGATGCTGGAAGCCCCGATTCCTGCTGATGAAAGCCAGCGCCTGCAGGCACTGATCGAGTTGGAGCTGCTCGACACGCCTGCGG
>JAGOCY010000290.1 GCA_017998495.1 Corallincola sp. | reverse complement strand
CACTACTTTGTCGGTCAGCCACCAGCACAGGCCGATCACCAACAGGCTGGAGGCACTGGTGAAGAAATAGTTGTTGAGCGGGTTGAGCTGCACCGCTGGGTCGAGGATCTGGGCGGCGCTCTGGGTAAAGCCCTGCAGCAGCGGGTCGAGCGCCGAGGGCAGGAAGTTGGCGGCAAAGCCCCCCGACACCCCGGCAAAGGCAGCGGCGATGCCGGCCAGCGGGTGGCGGCCGGCGGCCATAAAGATCACCGCGCCGAGCGGGATCACCAGCACATAGCCGGCATCCACCGCACTGTGGCTGGCAATGCCTACTGCCACCAGCACCGGGGTCAGCAACTGGCGCGGCGTTACCGCCAGCAGCTGCTTGATGGCGGCGTTGATAAAGCCGCTGCGCTCCGCCACCCCGACGCCGAGCATGGCCACCAGCACCACCCCGAGCGGGGCAAAGCTGGTGAAGGTGGTGACCAGACTGGCGGTAAAAGCGGTGAGCGCCTGGGGAGCCAGCAGGTTGGTGACCGTGAGCGGCTGGCCGGTGGCCGGATGGAGGGCGCTGAATTCAACCTGTGACAGCACCGCGCTGAGCAGCGCCACCACGGCGAGCAACAGGGCAAAGAGCATGGCTGGATCGGGCAGGCGGTTACCGGCACGTTCGATACGGTCGAGAAAGCGTTGTAGCAGAGCGGCGTTGGCCATGGTTAACAATCGGTTGGGGTGCCACGGCCACCTTAACAAGGGGCTGCCACCACTGCCAAATCCCAAACACAACAAAGCCCGCACGAGGCGGGCTTTGTCTGTAACGGCAGAGGCTTAGCGGCTGCGGCGACGGGCGGCGCAGAAGCCAAGCAGACCCAGGCCGAGCAGACCAACGGCAGCCGGGGCCGGCACGGCCACAAATGCGTGGTTGTCGGACTCAAAGGCAAAGCCGGTGCTCTTCAGACGCACGGCGTCGAAGTGTTCACCCGCGCCGAAGCTGAAGTTCACATAACGGTTGGTGCGGTCAGCGGCTTGGTTGCCATCGGCCACGGCCGTGATCTGGCTGCCAGTGAAGGAGGCGACCACAGCGCCATCGCGCAGGAATTCGAGGGTGTTGTAGCTGTCAATCGAACCCCAGTAGAGGCCGAAATAGCTGGCCAGGGTGCCCAATTGGAAGGTGACCTGACCATTGCTGACCGGGTTCGGCACGCTCAGGAACGGGGTGTCCTCGCCCTTGGGAGCGGCATACTTGCCCGACAGATTGCCCTGAACGACCAGATAATCGCCGGCAGCGCTGGTATAAGCGCCGGTGCTGTAGTCGTTGAAGTCAACGGCGGTCGCATTGGCGACAGCGGTGGTCCGCGCGCCCGGCGCAGACAGCGAGAACAGGGCAGCGTGAGCCGGAGCAGCGGCAACGGCGGCGAGAGCAGCAGCAACAATCAGCTTTTTCATCGGAAAAATCTCTACAGCAAGATGAGATTGAGGTTAAGGGCGACCCACCGAGACCTGCGGGGCCATCCAGCGCGGACTGTTAAGGCAAGTCCCATGCCAGTCGCTCTTAACCATTTCCTATCAATAAGATAAAAATCTTATGTCGTAGTGCCCGCACCCCAAATGTAAAGCAAATCGACAACCTCAGCGCTGATCTTTCACCACCACGCCGCCCTTGATCACCAGCGGCACCGCCTCCAGCAACCTGATCTGCGCCAGCGGATCACCGGCCACGGCGATCAGATCGGCATAGGCCCCCGCCTTGATCACCCCCAGATCCGGCTGTTTGAGCAGGCTGGCGGCATTGACAGTGGCCGCCTGAATCGCCTGTGCGGGGGTCATGCCGAACTGCACCATGCGCGCAAACTGCTTGCCGTTGTCGCCGTGGGGGTAAACCGCCGCATCACTGCCAAACACCATCCTGACCCCAGCTTTCACCGCCTTGCGGAAACTCTCACGTTGAGTCGCGCCCACCTGGCGCTCCTTGGCCAGGCTCTCCTCCAGCATGCCGGCTTGTTGCCCTTCACGGAGAATGTACTCGGTGGTGTAGATATCCATCGACAGCCAGGTGCCATGGTCAAGGGCCAGTTCAATCGCCTCGTCATCGAGAAAGCTGGCATGTTCGACCGAATCGACGCCGGCGCGGATCGCCGCCTTGATGCCGTTAGTGCCATGAGCATGAGCGGCAACCGTGGCCCCCAGCTGGTGAGCTTCATCCACCAGCGCCGCCATCTCCTCGGCGGTGTACTGCCGGGCCCCCACTTGGGTGCCCTTGGATAGCACTCCGCCAGTGGCGCAGAACTTGATGACGTCGGCACCATATTTGATGGTCTCGCGCACTTTTTCACGCACCGCCCAGGGGCCATCCGCCACCCCACTGTTGCGCTGCTTGAACTCCGGCGGCAACAGGTTGGAATCGCAGTGGCCACCGGTCATGCCGATCGATGGCCCGGCAACAAACAGCCGCGGTCCCGGCACTTCGCCGGCGTTAATGGCCTCACGCAGGGCAACATCGGCATAACCCGGCGTGCCCAGCACCCGTACTGTGGTGAAACCGGCCTCAAGGGTGGTCTTGGCGTTGGCCACCCCCTTGATCGCCCAACGCGGCAGCGACACCTCCAGCCGTCGGAAGCCATGGATGCGAGCATCGCCGGTGATGTGCACATGCATATCCATCAACCCCGGCAGCAGCGTCAGCTCGCCCAAGTCGAGCAGCCGCGCCCCAGCCGGGGGCTGGGCCTCGGCGCCAAACTGTACCGCCTTGATCCGCTCGCCATCGATCAGCAGCAGCGGATCGGCCCGCCATTCGCCCTTCTCCACATCGACCATACCGGCCGCACGCAACGCCCACACCTCGGCCTGAGCCCCCACCGCCAGCGCCCACAACGCAATAACGGCCACCAGTCCTGCTGCTTGGTACATCACACCCCACCCGTTGCGCTCAGGTCAGCAACCTGAGTCTGTTGTTGTATCGCCTGCTGACAGTGGCAGGCCAAGCGACTGTAACGCAAGAACAAGGGCGGGGTCTGTTGGCCTTGCCCATCGTCATGCTAGGCTGCGCCACGCTCCGGGATGGAGTGACAGCAGATGACAAGGAGAGGTCTATGCGTTTTTGGGGCAGCCTGCTCGGCATCTTTACCCTGGTCGTACTTGGCGGCTTGGGGATTGCCGCTTACTGGGCCATGACCAACTACCAGCTGCACCAGAATGCGACCGTGGTTGAAGGACAGGTAGTTGATTTTGTTGGCCATAAGCGCCAAGTACCGATGGTTCGCTATCAGCACCCCGATGGCCGCACTGCCACCTATATCAGTAAACTGAGCCAGAATCCGCCCGCTTACTATGTGGGTGAAACGGTATCGGTGCTGGTTGGCGCTAACGGCCGGGTTCTGATCAACAGCTGGTCTGACCTCTGGCTGGGGCCGCTGATTGTCGGTGGCATATTCTCGTTCATGG
>JAGOCY010000289.1 GCA_017998495.1 Corallincola sp. | reverse complement strand
GAGGAGGGGGCAGTATTTTGAGTCAAGGGTGCTGTGGTCATGGCAGGTATCCGTAGTGTGGGCCTACGGTAAACGGACTAACTCTGTATGCGCTTGTGCGGTCGCGACGTAACAGCCTGATATTTAAGACAAATCAAATGGCCGCGAATCGTGAGGAAAGCCGGAACTGTCTAACCTGCAGCAGCTTTCTACGCATTTTAAAAAAATATTTTTGCTCCCGCTTTCCACCGCAGTCACGTTTGGCGCCGCTTGCTTTTCGTATGTGGCGTCGCGTCGGCACCGCTGCTCTTCAACTTGTCTAGGAAGTCCGCCCAAACCTGCATCATTTCATGGCGCTCGGCGGCGAAGGTGGTGCGGTTGTAGGCGCGACCGTTGGCATCTCTCACGGTGTGGCCCAGTTGCGCATCTATTAGATCGGGCCTGAATCCGAGAACCTCGGCGCCAATCGTGCGGGCGGTGGCTCGCCAGCCGTGGCCGCTCATTTCCTCCTTCTCGATGCCCAAGCGGCGCAATGCCGACAGCACCGCGTTATCACTCATGGGGCGACCCGCGGTGCGGGCAGACGGGAACACGAACTGTCCTCGACCGGTGACCGGTTGCAGCTCGCGGAGGATCTCGACAGCCTGACGACTCAGCGGAACCAAGTGGTCTTCGCGGTCGGCCTTGCGCACGGTTAATCCTTTCATCTTGGCGCCTGGGATCACCCACTCACTAGCCGTAAGGTCGATCTCCGTCCATTCCATATGGCGTAGCTCGCCAGGGCGGCAGAACAACAACGGCCCCAGCTTGAGGGCGCAGCTAACCACAAAGGTGCCGTGATAGCCGTCGATGGTGCGCAGCATGGGGGCGAGTTCAGCGGGTGTGGTAGCGGCAGCGAGATGCTTTGGCTGGCGCGATGGCAGTGTATTGGTGATCGCGCCTAGCTGACCGGGTTGAACCAAACCGGCCGCCTCGGCGTAGGCGAACACGCCCTTGATAATGTGGGCCAGCCGGTGGGCGGTCTCGATTGCACCGCGGTTGGCCGCGCGAGCCAGCACCTCGACCACCTCTGGTGTGGTGATCTTGTCGATCGGTCTGTCACCCAGCCAGGGCAAGATGTTGCTCGCCAGCCTCTGCACAACGGTGCGGGTATGCTTGGGCGCCCACTCCTGCTTGCGCACAGCCAGCCAGCGCTCAGTAACGGCGCGGAAGCGGGTGGCGTCGTCTATGATGGCGGCCTGCTGCTTGGCCTTCTTCACGGCTGCTGGATCTTGGCCATCGGCCAGCAAACGGCGGGCTTGATCGCGCTTGGCGCGTGCTTCAGCCAGCCCTACTTCGGGAAATACTCCAAGTGCGAGTAAGCGCTCCTTTCCGCCAAAGCGATACTTGAGCCGCCAGTATTTGGCACCGGTCGGTGTAACCAGCAGGAACAGCCCTTGGCCGTCACTCAGCTTCTGATTTGACGCGGTCGGCTTGGCGGTCTTGCATTCGACGACGGTCAGCGGCATGGCGGCAGTCCCTCCGGGCTGGGGGTATCTGTCTGGCTCCGATACCCCCACTTAGTCTAGATACCCCCAGATATACCCCCACATACCCCCGGATTCAAGCCGCTATTGTGGTCGCTGGCGGTCTACTGCGGACAAAGAAAAAGCCGCAAGTCACTGTTTTATGGTGCTTTGCGGCTTTACGCGAACTAGCGCGGTTTGGTATGTGGTGGAGCCGGGGGGAGTTGAACCCCCGTCCGAAAACCCTAAGTCCTTGGTACTACATGCTTAGCCACGCCATTACATTCGCCTGGCAGCTGCCGACGGGCAGGCTACTGACAGACTAGCCCGATTGGTTTTAACGCTTAAGCCCCGGGCGAGGCCGCTACGCGATCCTATGAAGGGTGACCTTCCTGATCTCAGCCCATAGGCAGACGTGAGGGGAAGGGCTCACCACTGGTGTTTAAGCAGCGAGAGCGTAGGTTTCGTCGTTTGCGACTATTTTTTGCGGTTTGTTTACGAGGCCAACCGCACCTCGGCATGCACCTCGGAGGTCGAAGTTCCCGTCGAATCCAGGATCGGCCCCTTTGGTTGAAAGCGGAGTGTAGCCCATCCGCCGCCGCAGGTCATCTGTGAGTTGCTTCCCTGTTTGACGGTTGCGGCGGGCGTAGCTGGCCAAGCTTGAGTACCATGGTGCAGTTAACCGGAGGTTGGCGGGATGCGTGCCCAGTTTCGTTTGTGTGGTTATGTCTACAGTCTGCTGGCGCTGCTGCTGATTGCGGCGCTGGTGGCCAGTGCCCTGGCTGGCTGCTGGTCGCAGCTGCAGCAGTTGCGTGGCAGCGGCGTGCCGCTGGCTCGAGTGGAGGCCAACCCGTGTCCACAGTGGATGGGGTGGGTGGATCGTCAACTGGGGGCTAGCCCCTGGCAGCTGATCTGTGCCAGTGATGGGGTGATGCTGGCGGTGCGTGATAGCGCGCCGCTGCGGGCGTTGCATCTGTCGTCACTGCTGCTGGAGCAGGGGCTGCGGGCGTGGCAGCAGCAATGGCCGATCTTTGCTGCCTTGTTGTTACTGCCCCCATGGCTGGTGGCCGGCCTTGGTCGCCGGCAGGGGCGCTTTGAGGCTCGGGCCCGGGCGCTGGCCGAACTGATGGCCGAGCGTAGTGGCATTTCGCCTCATCGCCGTGGCGGTGAGACTCTGTCGGTGCTGGAGCATACCTTTAGCCGCATGCAGGAGCGGCTGGATGAGCATCGTGCCGAGATCGCCCGGGCTGAGTATGCCGATCGCCTGACCGGCCTGGCTAACCGTTATCAGTTCCAGTTGGCGCTGGAGCAGAGCCTCAGCCATGCCCGTGACAGCGGCCATGCCATGGCCCTGCTGTTTATCGATCTCGACGGTTTCAAGCAGGTCAACGACAGCTACGGCCACTCCATGGGCGATCTGCTGCTGGTGCGGGTGGCCGAGCGTTTACGTGCCGCCACCCGGGCCTGGGATCTGGTGGCTCGTGACAAGGATGGGCTGGGCGAGCTAGCGCGACTGGGCGGTGACGAGTTCACCGTGATTCTCGGCGAGATCAATGAGCCGGAGGCGGCGGCGCGGGTCGCCTTTCGCATCATCAAGGGGCTGGAGGCCCCCTTTGAGGTGGGCGGTAACACCCTCAATATCAGCGCCAGTATCGGCATTGCCGTTTACCCCGAGGATGGCGATAACAGCGAGATGCTGCTGCAACGGGCGGATGTGGCGATGTATCGGGCCAAGGCCGAGGGCAAGGGCACTTATCGCCGCTATGCCAATGACATGGGCAAGCAGGTGGTGCGCCAGCACTACCTCAGCCTGGAGCTGCGCAAGGCACTGGACCAGGCACAGTTCTACCTCGAATTTCAGCCGATTGTTGAGCTGCCCGGCAATCAGGTGCGCTACTTTGAGGCGCTGCTGCGCTGGCAGCACCCGCTGGAGGGGGCG
>JAGOCY010000288.1 GCA_017998495.1 Corallincola sp. | reverse complement strand
CGCCAATTTGCAGCAGCGCCTCTTCGGGGATGGCCAATGCACGCTGGCGCTGGTTGACCAGCTCAATGCGCAGCAGCATGCCGGGGCGTAGCGCGCCATCGCTGTTGTCAGCCTTGGCGCGCACGGTCAGCGCCCGGCTGACCGGATCGATACGCGGCACGATAGTGGCGACGCGAGCGGCAAAGGTGCGCTCGGGCCAGGCATCAGCGCGGGCGCGCAGCTCGTTGCCCACGGCGATGGCGGCCAGATAGCGCTCGGAGATGGTGAAGTCGAGGTTAACAGTGTCGAGATCATCAAGGGTGGTGATGGCGGTGCCGGGGGTCACCAGAGTGCCGACGCTGACCATGCGCAGCCCCAGCTGGCCGGCAAAAGGTGCGCGGATCTGGCGTTCGGCCAGCCGCGCCTTGGCGCTGTCGATAGTGGCGCGG
This sequence comes from Corallincola sp., assembly GCA_017998495.1. Classification (GTDB taxonomy): domain Bacteria; phylum Pseudomonadota; class Gammaproteobacteria; order Enterobacterales; family Neiellaceae; genus RGIG665. Next base: position 2,995 of record JAGOCY010000288.1, on the reverse strand, counting down.
GCCAGATCGATCTGACTCTGGATCCGATCCAGCTCGGATGAGGCGATGGTTTTCTTGCGTACCAGATCGGCAATGCGGTTGTATTCGCGCTGCTGCTCGGCCAGCGCGACCTGGGCCAGGGTTACCGCCGCCCGCTCTTCGTCATCCACCAGCTGTACCAGCAGCTGGCCTGGCTTGACCCGGTCGCCATCGTTGAAATGGGTGGCGCGCACCACACCAGTGACGGTGGCCGACAGGGTAACGGCCTCATTGGCGTTGACCGTGGCCAGTGCTTCGACCAGCTCTTCAAACTCTTTTTCAGCGGCGCTGGCCACCTCTACCTGCACGGGTCCGGAAGGGGGCGGGCCGCCGGCCTGTTTCTGCTGTTGCTGCCACAGCACCAGCAGCGCGAGTGAGCCAAGAAGGGCGAAAACGATGAGATAGCGACGCATAGCGGGTCCCGGAATTGACAAGCCCCCGCAGGCTGCACCAGCCACTACCGACCGGCAAGCCACAAGCGGCGAGCAAAGTGTGAACTACTGTTAACCGCCGAGGCTGTCAGTCGCCGCTGATACCAAGATTGCTGACACCGACCTCGCGTAACTCCTGGCGCAGGGCGAGCAGGGCGTCACGGCTGTGAGCCTCGGTCAGAGCCTCGACCAGCGCCTGCTGCACGGCAAATTCATCCTGCATCAGCGGCTGATCGCGCAGCACCAGCTGCTCGCCATGTTGCGCTTCAAGAAACAGTCTTACGTCGTCGCGGCTCAGGCGGCTCACTTCGATGGCGCCATCGCCCTCGCCTTCAAGGGCGAGATCCAGTGCGCAGCGGATCGCCATCACTGCATGACGGCTGGCGACGGCGCCAGCGCTGTCGCCGTCGTCAAACTCATCAAGAAACTGATCCAGCCGTTCACCCCAGTGTTCGCCGATCGTTTTGCGCTCGCCGATGGCCAGTGCCCACAGCGCTTCCAGCGCGTTGGGTGCCGGCCCCACCAATTGCGCCGTGGCTGCGCAATAGAGCTGCAGGTTGGGCAGCATGCGCTCGCACAGCAGCAGGGCAAAGGCCAGCCGGGCCCGCGGGGCGAGGGCGCGAATGTCGGCGTTGAGGCGAGCGGAACTCATAACGGCTCTCCGGGCAGAGTCAGGGTTTGGGGGCGCCACACTGCCAGCAGCTGGCAAAAGCGGCACCGTTGATTTCGTGGCACTCCAGGCAGCGCCAGTCATGGTCGGCGGGTTGATGCTCGTAGGCGTCCAGCAGGGTGCGGGCCAGCTCCAGCTGATCAGCCATAACCCACAACTTCACCCCCTGGCCCAGTGGCAGTTCACCGGCGCCCCCCTGCAGCAGCTCGCCGCTCAGATTGGCCTGGACGCCGTGGGCCTCCAGCAGGCCGCGCAGCAGGTTGGCTTCCAGGTTATCGGCCGCCTCATAGGCCACTACCAGCGATTGATCAGCCATGGCCGGGCAGGTGCTCCATGTAGGCGACAATACCGTTCAGGAACATCTGTACGGCGATCATCACCAGCAACATCCCCATCAGGCGCTCCATGGCGATCAAGCCACGGTCGCCGAGCAGACGGTGGAACATCTCAGAAAACATCAGGATGGCGGAACTGACCACCCAGGCGCCGACCAGCGCCATGGTCAGGGCGCCCATCTCGCCTGGATATTGCCCGGCCAGCAGCAGCAGGGCGGCCAGAATCGATGGTCCGGCAATCAATGGAATGGCCAGCGGCACAATAAACGGCTCTTGTCCGGGCGTGCCATCGGCCAGCCCCCCTGATTCAGGGAACAGCATCTTGATGGCAATGATGAACAGCACTATGCCGCCGGCAATGCTCACCGCCTCCTGCTGTAACTGCAGGAAGCTCAGCAGCGGCCCGCCGGTATAGAGGAACAGCAGCAGGATCACCAGCGAGATCAGCAGCTCGCGCACCAGCACCTTACGCCGCCGCTTAGGCTCAACGTGGCGCAGCACCGAGGTGAAGATCGGCAGGTTGCCGAGTGGGTCCATGATCAAAAAGAGCATGACGGCGATGGACAGGATTTCCATATGCGACACGCGGTTGGGATGACGGCCGGCAGTATACCTCAGGCAACCGGCAAAATCCGGGAGCCGGGCCACAGCCGCTGTTACGTCTCGCTGACGGGCCCCGGGCCTGTTGAGCCTGACTTGAGCGCGGTTGATGGGACCTCAAAGGCCGATCCACATCACGCTGGCGCGCATCGACAATGGCAAGGATCAAGGGGTAGCATCTACAGCGATGATCAGGGAGAGTTCATCCACCACCGCGCAAGGAGCCGCCATGCCTGTTTTCGCCGCCTGTCGCCCCACTAAGGGCCGAGTCTGATGTCACTTTCCCTCACTTTGCTGAGGGCCGCGTTCGCGGCCTGGCTGCTGCTGTTACTGCCCGCCTGCGAGGTTAATGCCGATATGTTTGGTCTGTTCGCCAAGAAATACGACGTCCACCTGTCGCCTGCAGTCAGCGGGCGCCTGACCAAAGATGGTCAGCCACTGGCTGGGGTCAAAGTGGTGCGGGATCTCAATTACGACAAATCGTTTATTGATAGCACCACCACCGATGCCGATGGCAAATTTAGCTTTCCCGCTAAAAGTATCCGTTCCAGTTTGCCCGGTGGCATGTTTACAGCAGATACGCGGGTGATTCAGACCATTAATGCTGAATTTTTTGGCATAAAATACCTGCTATGGGACACCGGCCAGCATGGCATTAAGGAGAACCCCGAGTTAACCCTTAGGCTACAGCAGCTTAGCTGCGAGTTAACAGAAAAAGAGATGCTCTATTATGTGCCCAACCCCCAGAGTAAGAGCGGCCGTGAGCATAGCATAGCGACTATTTGTCGTTGGCCGTTCGGGCCAGAGCCGATTGACCCCGACAGCCTATAACGTACTCCTGAAGATATGGAAGTTAACCATGGTGGTATTGTCACAGTTACAGTCATCACTCAGTGCGGGCCGTAAAACGGTCATGCCTGTTTTCGCCACCCGTCGTCCCA
>JAGOCY010000287.1 GCA_017998495.1 Corallincola sp. | reverse complement strand
TGGTCAGCTCACTGGTGGAGGCCGAACCCTTCTGCTGGCCGATATAAACAGTAATGCCCAACGCCCCGTCGTTATTGTGCTCCAGGGTTTCAATAGCATCATTACGGCAGCTCACCGACAGCCCGCACTGGCGGCTAACCGCCACTTCGGCGGCGGAAGCGCCACTGGCTGTCGCCAGGGCCAGCGCATCGGCAATGGCCTGCTGATAGCGCTCAAGCTGCGCTCGCATTGGATGATCAACGGCCATCGGCTGCCCCCACGACATTAAGGCTGGTCAGGCCAGCGATGATACCGAAAGTGGCCGCCACAGGCGACGGCGATCACCGGAGATCCAGCGATCACCCAGGCGATCATCTGTCGATCTTCTGGCTTTACTTTGGCCAGATGGCTGAACTACAATCACGCACCCTGTTGGAACCCGTGCGGCATGGCCCGCACCCGTTGACCGAAAACCTCTGAGGTGAGTGGCAAATGCCTGTAGTGAAAGTCCGTGACAACGAGCCCTTCGACGTAGCCCTGCGTCGCTTCAAACGTTCTTGTGAAAAAGCTGGTGTGCTGTCTGAAGTGCGCAGCCGCGAGTTCTATGAAAAGCCGACCTGGGAACGCAAGCGCAAGAAAGCTGCTGCTGTGAAGCGTCACCTGAAGAAACTGTCGCGCGAAAACATGCGTCGTACCCGCCTCTACTAAGAGGTGCGCTGTTGCCGGCAGTAACAGGCAACGGTGTGGTGACCGCAGTCAGAAAGCCGTGCTTGTTCACGGCTTTTTGCATTGCGGCTGACTGAGCGGGAGTAGCAGATGGCGGGACGCATTCCTCGCGAATTCATCGACGATCTGATCGCCCGGGTCGATTTGGTCAACCTGATCGACAGCCGCGTGCGCCTGAAAAAAGCCGGCAAGAACTACAGCGCCTGCTGCCCCTTCCATAACGAAAAAACCCCCTCTTTTACCGTCAGTCGGGAAAAGCAGTTCTATCACTGCTTCGGCTGTGGTGCCCACGGCAATGCCCTCGACTTCCTGATGAACTACGAGCGCCTCGATTTTGTCGACGCCATCGAAGAGCTGGCCGGGCAGATGGGGCTAGAGGTGCCACGCGAGCAAAGCAGCGGCGCCACTGCGGTCACCAGCAGCGCCGACCGCCAGCTGCGCAAAGAGGGCCATCACCTGATGGAAGCGATCGCCCGTTTCTATCAGGCTCAACTGCGCCAGCACCCGGACCACCCGAGTGTCATCGCCTACCTCAAGCAGCGCGGCCTCGACGGCGCCACCGCCAAAAAATGGGAGCTGGGCTACGCACCACCCGAGTGGGATGCCCTGCTCAAGGTATTCGGCCAGAGCGAGGAAGCGCGCCAGCAGCTGGTGCAGCTGGGCATGCTCACCCGCAATGACAACGGCAAGCTCTACGATCGCTTCCGTGGCCGGCTGATGTTCACTATCCGCGACAAGCGCGGCAAGGTGTGCGGTTTCGGCGGGCGGGTGATGGCGGCCGACAGTGGCCCCAAGTACCTCAACTCGCCAGAAACGCCGTTGTTTCATAAAGGGCTGGAGCTCTACGGCCTGCACCAGCTCAAGCAGGCCCACCCAGAGCCGCAACAGGTGATCGTGGTTGAGGGCTACATGGATGTGGTGGCCCTGTCGCAGCATGGGGTGGACAACGCCGTCGCTTCCCTCGGCACCTCCACCACCCGTGAGCAGCTGCAACTGCTGTCGCGCCTCACCGATACCATCATCTTCTGCTATGACGGTGACAACGCTGGCCGCGACGCGGCTTGGCGGGCGCTGGAAAACGCCATGCCGATCATGCGTGATGGTCTGCAGCTGCGCTTTGCCTTCCTGCCCGATGGCGAAGATCCCGACTCACTGGTGAAGCGGGGCGGGGCCGAAGCCTTTCATGCCGAGTTGGCCAAGGCCCAGGGGCTGACCGACTTTTTCTTCGGTGCCCTGTGGCGCCAGGTCGATGGCACCAGCGCCGAAGGGCGGACCAAGCTGGTGCAGCTGGCCCAGCCGCTGCTCGATCAGATGCCGGAGTGCGCCATGCGTACCCTGATGCGCGACCAGCTGGCCAGCCGCGTGGGCCTGTCGCCCCAGCAGCTACCCAGAGTTGCCAGCGGCAACAAGCCGGTCGCGACCAAAAGCGCGGGCCACAAACGGCTAACCCCGGTACGCACCGCCATCACCCTGCTGATCCAGGCCCCACAGCTGGCACGTTTGCCTGCGGTGACCGCGCTGGCCGCTACTGGCGCCTTTCGCGCCCTGCAACTGGCCGGCGCCGAGCTGTTGCAACAGCTGCTCGATCACGCCTGCCAGCAACCACTCACCACCGGCAGCCTGCTGGAGCAGTTCCGCGACAGCCCCCATCACAAGCCCTTGGCCACCCTCGCCGCCCAGCCACTGCCTGGCAGCGACGAGGAGTTACAACAGGTGTTAATTGACACCCTCGAAAAGCTGCTTACCTTTTATTTGGAGCAACGTCAGGAGGCACTGCTGGCCAAGGCCCGTCAGGGCAGCCTGAACGACCACGAAAAGGCCGAACTGTCCGCCCTGCTGGAAGAGACCAAGCGCCGGGCTGCGCGCTAGCGCGCCCTGCAGCCTTGTGCTAGACTTCCGCGCTTCATTTCGCCCGCGCTTGCGCGGCCTGTATCACGTTTCATGCGGAATTAAGGTCTTATGGAGCAAAACCCCCAGTCGCAGCTCAAGGCCCTGATTGCCAAGGGCAAGGAGCAAGGCTTCCTGACCTTTGCCGAGGTCAATGATCACCTGCCACAGGAGATCGTCGACTCCGATCAGATCGAAGACATCATCGCCATGATCAATGACATGGGGATCCAGGTCTTCGAGGTTGCCCCGGATCCGGACTCCATCCTGCTGGCTGATGCCACCACTGATGAAGATGTCGCCGAAGCGGCGGTACAGGCCCTCTCTACTGTCGACGCCGAGCTGGGTCGTACCACCGATCCGGTGCGCATGTACATGCGCGAAATGGGCACGGTGGAACTGCTGACCCGCGAAGGCGAAATCGACATCGCCAAGCGCATCGAAGAGGGGATCAACGAGGTTCAGGGCTCGGTCGCCGAATACCCGGAAGCGATCTCCTACATCCTCGATCAATTCGATCGCTATCAGGCAGGCGATATGCGCCTGTCCGAGATCATCAGCGCCTTTGTCGATCCCAATGCCGACGACGTACCACCGGCCGCTACCCATGTGGGGTCTGAACTCTCCAGCGAGGCGCTGGCCGACGAAGACAACGACGGCAACGATGACGAAGAAGCAGAAGGCGGCGACGATACTGCCGAAGATACCGGCATCGATCCGGAGCTGGCCAAGGCCAACTTTGATGCCCTGCGTGAGCGCTATGAACAAGCCCGTGCCACCATCCTTGCTGAAGGTCGCCAGTCGCCGCTGACCCAGCAGGCGGTCAGCGAGCTGGGTGAGTTCTTCAAGCAGTTCCGGCT
>JAGOCY010000286.1 GCA_017998495.1 Corallincola sp. | reverse complement strand
GGTGGGGGCAGTGGTCATCGCTACTGACCAGCTGCTGGCCATAGCGAAACCAGAGGGTGATCCCCTCCAGATGAGGTTGAGACGGATCGAGATTGCCGATCCGCAGCAGTGGCTGGGGCAGCAGGTCGCGCCGCGCTTCGGCCATGCGCGAGCGCGGCAGGGGCAGCCGGGGCAGGTGGCTGGCCACGGTCTCGGCCACCTTATCGGCCAGTTCCTGCGGGATCAGTGGTGCCTTGGCCAGCGCTGCCGAGGTTAGCCCGGGCAGGCCACTATCGACCATAAAGCAGCTGCCACTGAGCGGATCAACGGCATGCAGCGGTTCGACCGGCAACAGCAGCCAGTGCGGTTCGCCCACCACCAGCTGCTGACTGCCATCGTCATTTTCCTGCCAGCGCGGGGTCACCCGCCGGCTGTCGCCGAGGGTCAGTGGCGGGCTGTCGATGTCGTCAAGGTGGCAGGCGCCGGCGCTGATCGCGCCATGCAGCACCACCAGGCCGCCCACCCCCTGGAGCTGCAGCGTGCCACCATAACCTGACTGGGAGCGCTGCTCGCCGGCGAAGGCGGTCAGCATCGGGGCAAGATGCGGATAACTGCTGCGCAGCGCGTTGAAATCCGGGCTGCGCAGCACCTTGAAGCTGATCCCCTGCCCATTTTTGTGGCGGGTGGATTTCATCAGCGTCAGATCCCAGGGCGAGCCCCAGCTGCGATAGCTCTGACGGCTCAGCAGCACCCGCACTTCATCGCCCACTTTGGGGGGGCGCTTGGCCCCTTGCGACAGCTGTAACAGCCACATCTCAATCAAGGTGGCCTGGCGCATGCGCTGGGCCTCGTTCAGGCGGCGCGCCGCATCGGGGCGGCTGCCGGCCAGATGGCTGAGCAGCAACGCGGCCACATGCTTGCAATCGCCGCCCAGCGGGCAGCTGCAATGGCTCTCAAAAACCACCCGATGGTGGACCTGACGCACCCGCACCACACTGGTGTAGCGGCGGCTACCGGCGACTTCACCGCGCAGCACTAATACCGAACCTTCAGTTTGCGCCGTCAGCGCCTTGACCCGGTCGTCATTGGCGTAGGCCTCGCCCTTGGTCAGGGTGGCGGCACCCAGCTGGGCGCGAATATCGGCCTCGTTGTAATCGGCCATCGCTGGTTAGCCTGTCACCAGCTTCCAGTGCAGCGGCAGGCCGGCATAGAAGGGCACCAGCGGTTGATCGCCGGCCATCACCACTTCGTCCACCAGCCAGCGCTGGCGCACCAGGGTGACGGTGCCGCTGTTGCGCGGCAGGCCATAAAAATCGGGGCCGTGATGGCTGGCAAAGCCTTCGAGCTGGTCGAGAATGCCCAGCTGATCAAAGACCTCAGCATAGAGTTCCAGCGCCGCCGGGGCGCTGTAGCAGCCGGCGCAGCCACAGCTGCTCTCCTTCAGGTGTTGCAGATGGGGGGCAGAGTCGGTGCCGAGAAAGAAGCGGTTGCAACCGCTGGCTACCGCCCGCTGCAGCGCCTCCTGATGGCTGCGGCGCTTGAGCACCGGCAGGCAGTAGTTGTGAGGACGGATACCGCCGACCAGCATCTGGTTGCGGTTATAGAGCAGGTGCTGAGGGGTGATGGTGGCGGCCAGATTGGCCGGGCCGTTCAGCACAAAATCAGCCGCCTCGGCGGTGGTGATATGCTCAAACACGATCTTGAGATGAGGAAAGCGCTCAACCAGCGGCTGCAGATGGCGGTCGATAAACACCCGCTCGCGGTCGAAGATATCGATCTCGGCGTCAGTTACCTCGCCATGCACCAGCAGCAGCAGACCAACCTCGGCCATCGCCTCAAAGGTGGGGTAGAGGTTGGCCAGATCGGTGACGCCATGAGCCGAGTTGGTGGTGGCATGGGCCGGATAGAGCTTGCAGGCCTTGACCACGCCGCCTGCCGCCGCCTCGCGCACCATCTCCGGGGTGGTGGCGTCGGTCAGGTAGAGCACCATCAGCGGTTCAAAATCAGCGCGCGGCGAGGCGGCCTTGATGCGCTGGTAGTAGCCGAGGGCTTCAGCCGCATCGCGCACCGGTGGTGTCAGGTTGGGCATGACGATGGCGCGGCGGAACTGGCGAGCAGTGGCTGGCACCGTGGTGGCCAGCAGGGCACCGTCACGTAAATGGAGATGCCAGTCGTCCGGCTGGGTGATGGTCAGGGTGGTGACAGACGGCTGGACCATGGCGCAGTTCCTCATGTGCGGCGAAAAATCGGGGCCCGCTCAGCGCGGGCAGCCGGCCATTCTACTGCAGCCGATCGCCTTTTGGGCAGGCCCCACGGGCGATCAGCCCAGCGCAGCCTTGACCACCGCCGGATCATCATGGGGGTAGCTGGCGCGATCGCCAGAGGTGCGATCACTGACTTCCAGCAGCAGCACCTCGTCGCTGCTGCGGTTCACCAGCTGATGGGCATTGGCCACCCCATGGGCGAAGCCGACGCAGCTGCCGGGCGCCAGTTGCCACTCGCCCTCGTCGGTGATCAGCGTGGGCGCTCCGGCCAGCACCAGCAACCATTCATCCTGATGGCTGTGGTAGTGGCGCAGCGCCGAGATCGCCCCCGGCGGTAGCCGGGTATGGTTGATGCCGATTTGGCTGAGGCCGAAGGGGGCCGCTACCGCCAGCCGCACCGCCTGCTGGCTGCTGGCCCAGTCGCTGCTGCTGGCAACCAGATCGCTCAGGTTCAGATAAGGAAGCATGCGCCGTTCTCCGCGTTGTGGGTGGTGCCATCGTTGGCAAACAGGCGGCGCCATTGGTCGCCGCTCAAGGTCGCCAGATCACTGCCGAGGCCGTCGCCACGCGCATAACCGCGGATCACCGCCGGGCGCTGGCCAACCTGGCGGAACCAGCGGGCGATGGCGGGAAACTCACCCAGATCCATGCCTTGAGGCTGGTGGCAGTGGATCCAGGGGGGAATGGCGATGTCCGCAATGCTGTAGCTGCCGGCCACATAGTCATGGCTTTGCAGCTGGGTTTCCAGCACGCCGTAGAGGCGGCGCACTTCGCGCCCGTAACGCTCCAACGCATAAGGTACCGGCTCAGGAGCATAGCGGCGGAAATGGGCATTTTGGCCACACATCGGCCCCAGCGCGCTCATCTGCCACATCAGCCAGGCCAGCACGGCACTATGCTGGCGGGGTTCGCTTGGCCACAGCTGGCCGTGGCGCTGGGCGAGGTAGAGCAGGATGGCCCCCGACTCAAACAGGCTGAGGGGGCCGCCGCCATCGGCGGGCTGCAGATCCACCAGCGCCGGCATCTTGCTGCTTGGCGAGATGCGGCGATATTCAGGCGCAAACTGCTCGCCCCGGCCAATATCCAGAGGCAACAGCTGATAGGGCAGGCCCAGTTCCTCCAGGGCGATGGTGATCTTGTGGCCGTTGGGGGTGGGCCAATAGTAGAGCTGATACATGACGCGACTCCGGCTGTGGGTTCGGCGCCATTGTGCTTGCCT
>JAGOCY010000285.1 GCA_017998495.1 Corallincola sp. | reverse complement strand
CATGGCGGTCAGCGCCAGCACCAGCAGAGGTTTCACCACCAGCCAGCCGCCGCCAAGGCTTGCCCCAGCCTGACTTAGCCAGCGGTCGCAGCCATAGATCACCAGCGAATGGAGCAGGTAGACGCTTAAAGTATGGGTGAAGAAGAAAGCGAACAGAGGTCGCAACAGAGGTCGACGATAAAGCCACAGCAACGGCTGTTGCAGGGCGCAGCAGGCGGCGATGGCCGCCAGACTGCCGCTGACGTAATAGAGGTCGGGGTAGTAGGTGTGGAAGGCGTAATCGATCTCCAGATCCAGCCCGAGTGCCATGGTGACCGTGGCGAGCAGCAGCAGCGCCGTTAGCCAGCCAAAACGGAGGGCCGGCCAATGGCTGGCGTGGCTGAGCCACAGGGCGCCGAGAACAAAGAACAGACTGTGGACCACGGGTTTGTAAAAGTTGTGGAGTAGTAGCCAGAACTGGCTCCCGAGGATCCAGCCATGCTGCAGGGCCGCCAGTAGCACTGCAACTGCCAGCCAGCACCACAGCAGCTTGCTGCGCCGCTGAATCAAACGGAACAGCAGCGGTGAGATCAGACAGATGATCAGCAGGACATTGAGAAACCACACCTGGCCGAGCGGGAACGGCATCAGGGCGTTGTTGGGAGCGATGGTCAGCCAGCGCCATGCTGATTCAATGGACCACTGCGGCAGCTGCTGGTGGTCGATGATGAAGAACAGGAGTGCCAGCACGGCCATTAGGTAGTAGGGGATCAGCAGCCCGACGCTGCGCTTGATCAGATAGCTAGAGACACTTGGTGTCCGGCAGAAGGCGTAGTAGCTGACCGCGCCTGAGATGAAAAAGAACAGCGGCACGGTGACATGCAAAAATTCGGTCCAAGGCCGTTTGAGCCAGAACAGCCCAACATGACCGACCACGATGGTGATGATGGCCAGTGATCGCAACAGGGCCAGCAGCTCGCTGCTGTCGCGGTCCATGGTGATCGCGTTGGTCATGGCCTGGCCTGCTCACGCAACAACTGACGCAGTTCCGCCAGCTCGGCCCGCAGGGCTCTTACTTCGTGATGCAGCTCCGCCTCGATATGGTCGCGCGACTGCTCCACCGCCAGCACCGTCTGCTGCTTCTCTGCTTCGCTAAAGCTCTGCATGGCATTGACGATGATGGCGATGAACAGGTTGAGCATGGTGAAGGTGGCGATCAGGATAAAGGGGATGAAGAACGCCCAGGCCATCGGGTAGGTCTCCATCACCGGGCGCGAGATCCCCATCGACCAGCTCTCCAGCGTCATCACCTGAAACAGGGTGTAGAAGCTGTGACCGAGGGAACCAAACCAGTCGGGGAAGGCGCTACCAAACAGCTTGGTGGCGATCACCGCAAAAACGTAATAGATCAGCAGCAGCACCATGGCGATCGAGGCCAGGCCGGGGATGGCGGAGAGCAGGGCGCCCACTACCCGGCGCATCGACGGCACTATGGTCAGCACCCGCAGTACGCGCAGTACCCGCAGTGCGCGCAGCACGGCAAAGGGACCGCTGGCCGGGATCAGGGCGATGGCTACCACCACAAAATCAAACAGGCTCCAGGGATCGCGGAAGAACGCCAAGCGGTGCACATAGAGGCGCAAGGCCAGTTCCACCACAAAGATGGTCAGCAGTGCCTTGTCGAGGGCGAGGATCTGCGGTCCGGCCAAGGCCATGATCTCGCCGGAGGTCTCCAGCCCCAGGGTCACGGCGTTCAGCAGGATGAGTGCCAGTATGCTGTGCTGGAAGCGTGCACTGGCCAGCAGCGCTGCCAGCCGCTGACGCAGGGAAGGAGACAACAGGGTGGCTGATGCGCTCATGCAGATCCTCGTGGTGGGTTAACTGGGGCTGGTGGTGATCAAGGGGCGCAGACTGGCGACCGGATCAGCGGTTACCGCTTGGCCGTCGAGATAGAGCAGGATCAGCTGCAACTCGTCATCGTCGAACAGTTTGCGGGCGATCTGGTCCGGGCTGATGGTGAAGCGCCCCAGTGCCCGGTCGGTGGGCCAGCGGGTGTCGGTGTAGGCCACATACACCAGCTCGGAACAGACAATGCGATCGGTGGTGGCGATATCGAAGTTGAAGTCATAAGACTTACCCAGCTGGCGCAGCGCCTGCAGTACGATTTTGGCCCGCTGGCTGTCATCCAGCTGGCGGCCACGCATCACCGCCAGATCATCGATGTTGAGAAACTGGCTGAGCGGGTTGAGTTCGACCCCGGCGCGCAGCGCTTCAACGACGCCTCGCCCCTCTGTAATCGCCTGCTGATGAGGCACAACCAGCGGGTGATCCCACAGGCCGAGCCGGCGCAGATCCTGCTCAGTGCCGATCCAGATGGCCGCATGACCGAAGTAACCGGGGATCAGGGTATCGGTAAGGCGAAAGGGGGTCTTCTCCAGCAGGATATCGCCCGGCTGCAGCGCGGCGCTAACCGTCGAGGCCACTCGGGCATCGCCATCCAGCTTGCCGCGCCTGGTTTCCACCAGCCCAACGGCATTGCCAAACAACATCGACAGCAGATTGACCCCCTCATCTTTCATGCCGATCAGGGTATCGCTGCCGACCACACCAAACAGGCGCAGGGTCTGGCCGACGCCGGACAGCGGGCTGAGGCTGTCAGCCTGACGGGCCGAAGGGCTTTGGGCGATCAGGGCGTTGAGATAATGAATGTCTGGATCGCTCAGCCAGCCATCACGCAGCCACTGCTGTTCAGCAAGAAACTGACGGGCTCGTTCCACCCGGCTGCGGTTGCTGGGTGAGGCATAAGAGGCGGTGATCGCGGTCAGTGAGGCGCGGGCTTTGCCGTAGCCGCTGTCGCTGTCGTTGAGCAGGCGGCGCAATGCCGGCGTCTGCTCCAGTACGGCAATGGCCAGCAGATAGTTGTCATACAGCAGCAGTGCCGCGGCATAGGAGCGCATCACCCCTTCCAGCCGGGTGCGGCTGTCGATGCCCGCAGCCCGCAACATCTGCGGTGTAGCGTACAGCCAGCATTCATGCTGGTGGGCAACGGCCAACAACTTGGCGCGCAGTTCAAGATGGGCGAGAGTGCCGCTGTTGAGCAGGTCCAGCTCGGCACCGGTGAGCGGTTGTTTGGCGTCCAGCTTGGTCAGCAGCTGGTTGACTACTTTGAGCGTCTCGGCGCGGTAACTCAGCGACTGCTCGGCAAGGGCGATAAAGGTCTCACCATCGGCGCGAAACTGCTGCTGTCCGACAAAGGTGACCGCTGCCGGGCAGTTGTCGCCCGGGGTCATGCCACTACCACTGCTGGCCGCGCTACTGGCCACACTCAGGGTTAAGGCCAGCGCTGCTACTATCCATGTTGCTGCTCTCATGCTCTCCTCTCCGGCAAAGTTCAGGGGTAAGGGGGTATCGTCTGCCACAGGCGAGCAGGGACTGCTCCCGCCGTTCACCCGCGAGATGTTAATCGATCTTGTCTCTGCCACAGCAGCCCGATTGTGGTGG
>JAGOCY010000284.1 GCA_017998495.1 Corallincola sp. | reverse complement strand
CGCGCTTCTTCCAGGTCGAGACTGTCCCCTCCGGCGTCTGCAGCAATTCAGCAATGGCGCGGAGCGGGTAGCCCTGAAAGAACAGGTGCATGGCCTGCCGTCTGGGTTCGATATGGGGGAAAAGTAAAGGTGCTGTAGTCATGGCGCCAGTCTACCGCCCCCCCGCAAGCGCTCTGACGCCCGCGCCAGTGTATCCGCCGTAGATACACTGGCCGCCGATTGCGCGATCCCGCCGCTCACCCAGACCATAACCGCGACATCACAACCCAATCACCAAAGGGATCCCAGCTCATGGCGAAGAAAGCGAAATTCAAGCGCGTGGCGGTGGCAGGCCAGACCACCGACGGCCGCACCATCGCGCCGGAATGGCTCACCCAGGCAGCCAAAAACTACAACCAAGAGAAGTACGGCGCCCGCGTCAACCTCGAACACTTCCGCAGCATCTACCCCGACAGCGCGTTTCGCGCCTATGGCGACGTGCGCGCTGTCTATGCCGAAGAGGTCGAGATCGACGGCGAAAAGAAAATGGCACTGTTTGCCGAGATCGACCCGACCGACGACCTGATCAAGCTGACCAAGGCCCGCCAGAAGGTCTACACCTCTATCGAGCTGGATCTGGACTTTGCCGGAACTGGCGAAGCCTATCTGGTAGGTCTCGCCGTCACCGACAGCCCGGCCAGCCTTGGCACCGAATACCTGCAATTCTGCGCAGGGGCAGGCGCCAATAGCCCGCTGGCTGCCCGCAAGCAAAAACAAGCAAACCTCTTTTCCAGCGCCATCGAAACCGAAATCGAGTTCACCGAAGAGGGCGAAAAAGGCCCGTCACTGCTCGAAAAGGTCAAGGGCATGTTCACCCGCCGCGATCAGGCCAGCAGCGAGCAATTCGCTGACGTGCATCAAGCCGTGGAAACCGTAGCCAGTGAAGTGACCAACCTAGAAGAAAAGACCAAAGGGAAATTCAACGAGCTGGCCAACACCGTCAACGAGCTGAAAAGCGCTGTCACCAAAACCAGCGAGCTGGAAACAGCCTTCAACGAGCTGAAAGACTCGCTGGAACGCCAGGAAGATTTCAGCCACAAGCGCGATCCCGCCACCGGTGGCGATGGCACTACCACCCTCTCCACCGACTGCTAAGGACCATACCAAATGCGTAACGAAACCCGCGTGAAGTTCAAACAATTCACCCAGAAAATCTGTGAGCTGAACAACGTTGAAAGCGCCAGTGAGAAATTCACCGTCTCCCCGTCGGTAGAACAGACCCTGGAAACCCGCATCCAGGAATCCAGCGCATTCCTGACCATGATCAACGTGGTAGGCGTGCCGGAGCAGGAAGGTGAAAAACTGGGCCTTGGCATCAACACCACCATTGCCGGTACCACCGACACCACCAAGGAAGACCGCCAAGCGGTAGACCCGTCTGACCTGACCGGCAACCGCTACCGCTGTGAACAAACCAACTTCGATACCGCCTTGCGTTACACCAAGATCGATTCATGGGCCAAGTTCAAAGACTTCCAGACCCGCCTGCGCGACGCCATCCTGCAACGTCAGGCACTCGACCGCATCATGATCGGTTGTAACGGCATCCAGCGCGCCGCCAAATCCAACCGGGTCGCCAATCCGCTGTTGCAAGACGTCAACAAGGGCTGGCTGCAAAAAATCCGTGAAGACAAGCCGGAAAACGTGCTGGATGAAGTAAAAGCGGGATCCAATGTCATCAAGGTCGGCGCGGGCGTGACCACCGCCGACGGCTACAACAACCTCGATGCCCTGGTGATGGACATGACCGAGCTGCTGGGCCCGACCTACCGCGACGACACCGAACTGGTGGCCATCGTCGGTCGCAAGCTGCTGCACGACAAATACTTCCCCATGGTCAACAAAGACCAAGTGCCGAGCGAGAAGATGGCGGCCGATGTCATCATCAGCCAGAAGCGGATGGGCGGCTTGCCTGCCGTGCGCGTGCCCAGCTTCCCAGACAACGCCATCCTGATCACCCGTCTGGATAACCTCTCCATCTACTGGCAGGAAGGCTCACGCCGCCGCACCATCCTCGACAACGCCAAGCGCGACCAGATCGAGAACTACGAATCAGTGAACGAGGCTTACGTGGTCGAAGACTACGAAGGCGCCGCGCTGGCCGAACACATCCAGCTGGTTGAACCGGCTCCGGTCGCATAAGGGGGATACATGACAAGCCCCGCCCTGCGCAACCGCGCACGTAAATTGGCCGCCCAACAAGGGGCGGCCTCTCCCCAATTCGACCATACCCGCGCCAACGCCTACGAACTCCAGCTGATGCAGCTGGCCGAGCACCGCCGCACCCTCAAGGGCATCCAGAGCATCGAGCGCAAGATCGACGCCAAGCGCACCATGCTGCCCGTCTATAAACCGTGGATTGACGGCCTGCTGGCTGCTGATAGCGGCGGTCAAGATGACGTGCTGGTCACCGTCACCCTCTGGCACCTCGACACCGGCGATCTGGCAGGCGCCCTGCCTATGGCCGACTACGTGATCCGCCACGGTCTGAGCACCCCAGATCAGTACGAGCGAACCGCCCCCACTCTCATTGCCGAAGAAGTGGCCGAGACCGCCATCAAGCTGCAAGACGCGGGCAACGGGCCCGATCTCTTCCTGCTCATCAGCTATCTGAGACTGCTCCACGAATCCGACATCTTCGACCAAGTGCGCGCCAAGCTGCACAAGGCAGTGGGCCGCGCCTGCTATGCCGAAGGGTTCAAGGAGCAAGCGGCCGAGCACTACCGCCGAGCCCTCGAACTACACGACAAGGTCGGCCTCAAGAAGGATCTGGAAGTGCTGGATCGGGAGATTAAAAAGCAGAAAGCCGCAGAACTGCCAGCCGCCAGCGACGTGAGCACAGCCTCTGTTACGGCACCGGCCAGTGATGAAACCAGCCACGAACCAGAGCAAGAGCAAGAGCAAGAGCAAACCACCGAACAGCAAGCCCCCGCCACCGGCGAGGGCAGCTAACCGAGCGTACCCCGCACCCTGGGCGGCTCGGGCCTGACGAATGCCAGTGGCATACCAGACGGCCCGACCACCGCCCAACAAGCGGCCTACATCAAAGTCAGGAGCACCATGAGCACCGGATTTATAGCCACAGCACCGACCGCGCCAGATGAAGGGGAGATAACCAGCAGCCCCTTCTGGCCCGCGATCTCGCTGGCTGACCTGCGCGAAACCGTCCGGCTTGATGGCACCGTCACTACCGCCCGCCTCAAACACGCAGTGATCGAAGCCATTACCAGCGTCAACCGCGATCTGGCTGATTGGCGCTATGCCCGTCAGGCAGAAGGTCGCGCCACCCTGGCAGACGTACCCGCCGAGCCCATCAACGGCGAATCAGAGCACCTGCACAGCTACCGGCGCGCCGTCTATGCCATGACCCGCGCCAACCTGCTGGAGCGCTACACCGACTACAGCGCCACCTGTGACGGCCCCAAAGCTGTCCCTTATACACATC
>JAGOCY010000283.1 GCA_017998495.1 Corallincola sp. | reverse complement strand
TCGGTGATGATGCCGCGAGTCATGGCCGCGGTCATGGTGCGCAGGGTGCGTGAGTCACCCTCAGCCACCAGCCGGTCGGGCGAGATCAGCTGAATGTAGGCGGTCCGCACCAGCAGTGCGCCAAATAGCAGAATCAACATGGCCGCCACGCCATAAAAGCGCCACGACAGGTTGTCGGGCAGTTGGCGGCTCCGCGCCTGAGTGCTCATGGTAGCCTCACAATACGTTCGTCAATGGCGCCCGGCAGCCGCATCTGCAGCTCCTTCTCGGCGATTCGCCCGACCCGGCTGTGCTCACCGAGGGCGTTCTCCTCGAGCAGCAGATGGCGCCACTCGATCTCCAGCTGATCACGGCGGGCCAGTTCCCGCTCCACTTCGATATTCACCAGCCGCGCATGATGGGCTGCCAGCACCACGGCAAAGGCGCTGACCAGGGTGGCCACCGCCAGTAACATCACCAGCGGATAGCGGCCGAGATCCGCAACGATGGTCAGTGCCAGATCGGGCTGGCGATCGCGGCCGGCGGGCTGGGCGCTCATGCCGCCTCCGTCCGTTCGGCCAGGCGCAGCACGGCGCTACGGGCACGCGGATTGACCGCGGTCTCCGCGTCGGAGGGGAAGATCGCCTTGCCGATGGCATGCAGACGTACCGCCATGCCCTGACGCTGAGCCTCAGTCAACAGCATACCACGCGGCACGGCTGGCGGCCGGCTGTGGCTGCGAATGAACTGCTTGACCAGCCGATCCTCCAGCGAATGAAAGCTAATCACCGACAGCCGGCCACCGCGGGCCAATAGCGTCAGACTGGCGCTCAGCACCTGCTCCAGCGCTGCCAGTTCACCGTTAATGGCAATGCGGATCGCCTGGAAGCTGCGGGTTGCCGGGTTCTTGCCCGGTTCGCGGGTCGGCACCGCGCCAGCGATGCAGTCGGCCAGCTGCTGGGTGCGGGTGAACGGCTCTTCGCTGCGGCGCAGCACAATGGCGCGGGCGATGCGGCGGGCAAAGCGCTCTTCGCCAAACTGGAACAGCACATCCACCAGCTGCTGCTCGTCGATGGTCTGCAGCCACTCGCCAGCGGTGGGCCCCCGGCTGGTATCCATGCGCATGTCGAGCGGGCCGTCACGCATGAAGCTGAAGCCACGTTCGTCGTCATCCAGCTGCGGCGACGACACCCCCAGATCCAGTAGCAGCCCATCGAAGCCAGCCTCCGGGCGATGCGGTGCCAGCAGCCGGGCGGCGTCGGCAAAACTGCCATGAATGATGGTGAAGCGCGGATCATCGATGGCGGCAGCGGCAGCAATGGCCGCCGGGTCCTGATCGATGGCAAACAGCCGACCGTTGGCCCCCAAGCGCTCAAGGATCAGGCGTGAGTGGCCGCCGCGACCAAAGGTCCCGTCGACATAGACGCCATCGTCCCGGATCGCCAGCCCGTCCACTGCTTCGTGCAGCAGGACGGTGGTGTGACTGTGCCCCATGGTCCGCCTTTACAAACTGAGCGACTTGAGTCGCTCGGACATCGGCAGCGTGCCGCTGCGCCATTGATCCAGGGTGGCGGCGGTGTGCTGCTGCCACTGCTCTTCATCCCAGATCTGGAACTTGTTGAGCTGGCCCACCAGCATCGCCTTCTTGTCGAGACGGGCGTGGCCGCGTAGCTCAGGGGGCAGCAGTACACGACCGGCGTTGTCCATCTCCAGCTCACGGGCGTGACCGAGCAGGATGTTCTTCATCGCCCGCTCGGTCGGGTCAAAGTCGGAAAAAGTGATCAGCTTGCTCTCCAGCCCTTCCCACTCGGGCAGGGGGTAGAGCAGCAGGCAGGGGTTAAAGGGATCGACAGTAGCAACGAGCTGGCCCTGACAACGATCGACGAGCACCTCGCGATACCTTGCCGGTACCGCCAGGCGCCCCTTCGGATCGATGGAGATGCCACTGGCTCCGCGAAACATACTGATTGACCTGATCCCCGTTTATACCGCTTTGATCCACTTTCGCCCACTTTCTCCCACGGGGGCTAGTCTAGGGAGCGGGATCAACCCTTGTCAAGGCGCGGGGATCAGCCTGTGAGCCCTGTCAGATTGCGGCTTGGCGCCGATCTGCCGGGCACGGATCGAGGTCGTTGTTTCCGGTGGGAAAAAGTGGATCGATGAAGCGGGAAAATAATCTCCAACCGCTTTGGAATAGATTATTCCCCCGGATCACAAACGGCCCTTGCGGGCCGTTGTGGGGAAAATGTGGAGCCAGCCGATAAGCCGGGTTCTGTCGAGGACGATCATTCATCTGGAACGTACGTCGCCGTACGTCTCAAGCAACCTACCCGAACCCAACGCGGGCCGCGCCAGTGGGTTCCTATTTGGTTTTGCTCCGGGTGGAGTTTACCGTGCCACGAACTGTTGCCAGCCGCGCGGTGCGCTCTTACCGCACCCTTTCACCCTTACCTGATCCCGCAAGCGGGCCATCGGCGGTTTGCTCTCTGTTGCACTAGTCGTCGGCTTGCGCCGCCCAGGCGTTACCTGGCACCCTGCCCTATGGAGCCCGGACTTTCCTCCCCTCCGCCCGTATCCCCGAAAGGACAACGACGAAGCAGCGATCGTCTGGCCGACTCCGCCGCGGATTCTACCAGCGCCGGCCGCCAACCGCGAGCGCTAAGGCTCCTCGGAGGTGCGGGTGCATGGCGGTGCCAAGGTCGAACAGTCGGTGGTGGGCTCGGCCCATGTCACCCGCGTCAACCCATAAGCCTCACTCGCTCTGGCGCAAGCTCAAGCCATATTGATAAAGGGCGTTGCGGCCGGCACCGGTAAAGCTGGCCGCGACCGCCGCCGCCTTTTTCAGCGGTAGTTCATCGATCAGCAGGGCCAGCAGCCGCTGGCCCTCAGCCTCACTGCTGGCGGCTTTATCAAGCGCCGGAGCGCCCGCCACCATCAGTACAAACTCCCCCTGCTGGCGCTGGCTGTCAGCCTGCAGCCACTGCTCAAGGGTCGCCAGCGTGCCGGAGATCACCGCCTCGTGGATCTTGGTCAGCTCTTTGGCCAGCGCCGCGGGCCGCTCGCGGCCGAACACCGCCTGCAGATCGGCGAGGCATTCCATCACCCGCCGCGGCGATTCGTAGAACACCAGGGTGCGGGTCTCGCGCACCAGCCCCTGCAGCTGGCTACGCCGGGCGCTGCTGCGCGCTGGCAAAAAACCTTCAAACACAAAGCGATCAGTCGGCAAACCAGCAGCCGACAGGGCCGCCACGGCAGCACAGGGGCCCGGTAACGGCAGCACCCGGCAACCGGCCTGATGACACTGGGCCACCAGGCTGTAACCGGGATCGCTGATCAGCGGGGTGCCGGCTTCCGACACCAGCGCCAGCGATTCACCGCGCTGCAGCCGCTCCACCAGTAGCGCACCGCGTTTCTTTTCGTTGTGATCATGGAGGGCGATCAGCCGCTTGTGCAGGCCGAAATGTTGCAGCAGGCGTGCGGCGGTGGGGGCGTCTTCGGCAGGGCTGG
>JAGOCY010000282.1 GCA_017998495.1 Corallincola sp. | reverse complement strand
GTGCTGATGCTGCTGTCCACCGCCATTGGCGCGCTGATCACCCCACCGCTGGCTGGCGTACTGCCGGCCGGCCCGGGCGACCATGTGGAGACCGGCCGCCACACCCTCGAGATCATCTCCGGGGTGATCGCGGTAGCCGGTATCGGTCTGGCGGCGGTGCTGTTTCTCGGCCAGCGCACCCTGGTCAGCCAGCTGCGCCAGTCGGCGCTGGGCAAGCCACTGGCTGATCTGTGGCAGGCGGCCTGGGGTTTCGACTGGCTGTATGACCGGCTGTTTGTCCGCCCCTATCTGCTGCTCACCCGCCTCACCGGTGGTGATCCGGTCGACCGCCTGATGCTGCTGCCGGCCGGTCTGGCCCGCGGCGGCAACCAGCTGCTGGGCTGGACCGTCACCGGCAAGCTGCGCTGGTATGCGGCGTCCATTGCCATCGGTGCGGTGCTGATCCTCGCCCTGTTGCTTTTGGCCTGATGAGAGAGCGTTAACCGTGACCCTACTCTGGATCCTGCTCATTCCCTTTATCGGCGGCCTGCTCTGCTGGCAGTCGGATCGTCTCGGCCAACAGGCACCGCGCTGGATCGCGCTGCTGTCGATGGTCGCCTCGCTGCTGCTGGCGATGCTTGTCTGGCAGCAAAGCGATTTTGCTATCAGCGATGCGGCCCGCGCCGCCGCCGGCCTGCCGCAGTGGGCGGCGGAGCTGCGGCTGCCGTGGATGCCGCGCTTTGGCATCGAGTTCCACCTGGCAGTGGATGGTCTGTCACTGCTGATGGTGATGCTCACCGCCTTTATCGGTGTGCTCGCCATCCTCTGTTCATGGAAGGAGATTGTCAGCCGCACCGGCTTCTTCCACCTCAACCTGCTGTGGATTCTGGGCGGTGTGCTCGGCGTGTTCATGGCCGTCGACCTGTTCCTGTTCTTCTTCTTCTGGGAGATGATGCTGGTGCCCATGTACTTCCTGATCGCCCTGTGGGGCCATTCAGCGGGGGACAAACGCAGCCGCATCAACGCCGCCACCAAGTTCTTCATCTACACCCAGGCTTCGGGCCTCGTCATGCTGGTGGCCATCCTCGGCCTGGTGTTCGCCCACCACGCCGCCACCGGCAACTACAGCTTCAACTATGAAACCCTGCTCAACACGCCGCTGAGCAGTGGTCTGGAGTGGGTGCTGATGCTCGGCTTTGTCATCGCCTTTGCGGTCAAGATGCCGGTGGTGCCCTTCCACGGCTGGCTGCCCGATGCCCACAGCCAGGCCCCCACCGCCGGTTCGGTAGACTTGGCCGGGATCCTGCTCAAGACCGCCGCTTACGGCCTGATCCGCTTTGCCCTGCCGCTGTTCCCTGAGGCCTCGGCCCAGTTCGCACCGGTAGCCATGGCCTTCGGCCTGGTTGGCATCATCTACGGCGCCGTGGTCGCCTTTGCCCAGACCGACATCAAGCGGTTGGTGGCCTACACCAGCGTGTCGCACATGGGTTTTGTGGTGATCGCCATCTACTCCGGCAGCGTCATCGCCATGCAGGGAGCGGTGGTGCAGATGATCGCCCACGGCCTGTCGGCGGCCGGCCTGTTTATCCTCTGCGGCCAGCTCTATGAGCGACTGCACACCCGCGACCTGCGCCAGATGGGCGGGCTGTGGAGCCAGCTGCGCTATCTGCCGGCGATCATGCTGTTCTTCGCCGTGGCCTCGCTGGGGATGCCGGGCACCGGCAACTTTGTCGGCGAGTTCCTGATCCTGGTGGGCAGCTTCCAGGCCTGGCCGTGGACCACGGTGATCGCCACCGCCGGTCTGGTGCTGGCCTCGGTCTATTCGCTGATCATGCTCCACCGCGCCTGCTTTGGCCCCACCAGCCGCGATGGCTCACTCGGCACCCTCGATGGCCGTGAGCTGGCGATGATGCTGCTGCTGGTGGTGCTGGTGGTAGTGATCGGTGTCTATCCGCAGCCGATCCTCGATACCGCAGCCCCCAGCATTGACCAACTATTGCACTGGTTTGCCCTGCCGGCCAGCGGCGCGACCGCCGGAGTAACGCCATGACCTTTACCCTCGACCAACTGCTGGCGATCCTGCCACTGCTGATCACCGCCACTACCATGGCGGTGCTGATGCTAGCCATCGCCTGGAAGCGCAACATCAACGTCGCCTTTGCCATCACCGTTGGCGGTCTCAACCTTGCCCTGTTGTCGCTCATCCCGGTCAATCAGCTGCTGCCGCAGGCGGTGACACCGCTGCTGCAGATGGATGGCTATGCCCTGTTCTATTCGGCGCTGGCACTGATCGGCGCGCTGGCCAGCTGCACCTTTGCCCGCTCCTGGCTCAAGGGCTACCCCGACAATCAGGAAGAGTTCTACCTGCTGATCCTGATCGCCACCTGTGGCGCGCTGGTACTGGCCGGTTCGCGCCATCTGGCCTCGCTGTTCCTTGGCATCGAACTGCTGACCCTGCCGATGTTCGGGCTGGTGGCTTACGCCTATCGCCAACGCCGGTCACTGGAAGCGGGCATCAAATACATGGTGCTGTCAGCCGCCGCTACCGCCTTTCTGCTGTTTGGCATGGCCCTGCTCTATGCCCAGGCCGGCAGCCTGAGCTTCGCCGAGCTGGGCGCCACCTTGAGCGCCAACCCCCACCATCAACCGTTGTTGATGGCCGGCCTCGGCCTGATGCTGGTTGGCTTCGGCTTCAAGCTGTCGCTCGCCCCCTTCCACCTGTGGACCCCGGATGTCTATGAAGGAGCGCCGGCACCGGTGGCCACCTTCCTCGCCACCACCAGCAAAGTGGCGGTGTTCTGCGTGCTGATGCGTTTCTATCTGGCGGTACCGGCCGCCGCCGAGCCCGCGATCCACAGCCTGATCACCCTGATGGCGGTGATCTCGATCCTGTTCGGCAACCTGCTGGCGCTGCTGCAGAGCAACATCAAGCGCATGCTCGGTTACTCCTCCATCGCCCACTTCGGCTATCTGCTGGCAGTGGTGGTGGCCAGCCGCCAAGGGCAGCTGCCAGTGGAAGCGGCCGGCGTCTACCTGCTGATGTACCTGTTTACCAGCATCGGCTCTTTCGGCGTGGTCAGCCTGATGTCCAGCCCCTTCCGCAAGAAGGATGCCGATGCCCTGCACAGCTACCGCGGCCTGTTCTGGCACCGCCCCTACCTGACCGCGGTACTGACGGTGATGATGCTGTCGCTGGCCGGCATCCCCATGACCCTCGGCTTTATCGGCAAGTTCTATCTGCTCGCGGTCACTGTCGATGCCAGCCTGTGGCTACTCAGCGCCGCCATAGTCGCGGGCAGCGCCATCGGCCTTTACTACTACCTGCGGGTGATGGTCACCCTCTACCTGCGCGAACCGGGGATGCAGGGGCGTGATGCCGAAGCCGACTGGGCACTCACCTCGGGCGGGCTGGTGGTGCTGCTGTCGGCGCTGCTGGTGGTGGTGCTGGGCATCTACCCGCAGCCGCTGATCGATCTGGTGCAGCAGTTCAAGCAGGTGGTGGTGAGCTAGC
>JAGOCY010000281.1 GCA_017998495.1 Corallincola sp. | reverse complement strand
TAATCGGTCGCCCCCTCTCGCATCGCCCGCACCGCGTCGTCAACAGTGGCGTAAGCGGTCAGCAACAGGATCGGCAGCTGTGGCCACTGGCGGCGCACCCCATGCAGCAGGGCAAAGCCATCGCCATCGGCCATCTGGACGTCAGAGACAATGAGATCAACCGCATGGCCGCGCAGCACAGCCAGTGCCTCGCTGCCACTGGCGGCCGTTAGCACCGCGAAATGAGCGAGCTCCAGGGTATCGACCAGCGCCTCACGCAGGCCGGCATCATCTTCAACAACCAGAATGGTGATCATGCGACCTCCACCATGCCACTGCCGACTAACGGCAACTGCAGGACAAAACAGCTGCCACCCTCAGCGCCCGGCTGGTAGCTGACGCTGCCTTGATGCTGGCGGGCCACCGCCTGCACCACGGCCAGCCCCAGCCCGGTACCTTGGCCGCGGGTGGTAAAAAAGGGTTCAAAGATCCGCTCGCGTAGCGTCGGCGGCACGCCGGGGCCATTGTCACTGACCTGCAGCAGCAGCTGCTCGCCCCGCACCTCAGCACTAACCTTGATCGCCACGCCACGACCACCGGCATCGATAGCGTTATGCACCAGGTTCATCAGCGCGCCGGCCACCGCCCGTGGCTGGCCACGAAACTGGGCTTGCGGGGCTGGCGCTATGGTCAGCCGGGCATCATGCAGGGCCACCACCCCGGCACAGCTTTCCGCCGTCTGCTCCAGCAGCGCGGCGACACTCAAGGTTTCCTGCGGCCCCTGCTCGCCAGCGCGGGCAAAGCGCAGCATGTCATTGACCTGATGTTCAAGGTCGGCCAACCGCGCCTGCAGCTTGGCGGCGAAGCGCGTGCGCGCCTCAGCAGCCAGGCTGTGGTCGGCCAGATGGTTGGCATAGAGGGTGGCGGAAGCCAGTGGGGTACGCACCTGATGAGCCAAGGTCGCGACCATCTGGCCTAATGCCGACAGCCGTTCCAGGTGGGCGATTTGGCGCTGCAACTCGCGGGTTTCAGTGAGATCGGTCAACACCACCAGCTGGCCGGCGTAGGGTGCCAGCGGCCGGGTTTCAATCTTGACCCGGCGGCCATCGTGCAGCGACACCTCATGGCCATCATCGGCCCGTGGCCGAAAAGCCCGCTTGATGATGGTTAGCCAGCGTTCACCCGTCAGTGGTTCGCCAAGCAGGGCGATTGCCACCGGATTGGCCTGTACCACCCGCCCCTGGGCATCGATCACCACCAGCCCTGAGGGCAGCAGATCGAGCAGATGGCGCCACAGCGCTTCCGGCACTGTCGACTCGGCAGCGGCGGCGGCGGGCTGGCGTAAAACGGCTACAGACATGGTGACCCCGGTGCGCTGTCACGATAGAGATGCCGGGGCCAATGCAGCGGTTGTGCCAGATGGCACAACCATTTGAAATAGATGGAGTTAGCGGAGTGGCGTCAAGGCCCTGACAGGGCCTTGGCTCAAAGCTCTTTCTCGTAAGTGCCGATCTGGTACTTACGCATCTTCTCAACCAGCGTAGTACGGCGCATCCCCAGCAGTTCGGCGGCACGAGCCACCACCCCTTCCTGCTTGTCCAGCGCCTGGAGAATGTAATTGACCTCCAGATCCGCCAGCATCTCCTTGAGGTTGATGCCATCTTCCGGCAGATCAGCAGTACTGCCAGAGGCCACAGGTGCCGGCCGCAGCGTACCGTCATCCTCGTCGTCATCGTGGCTCTGGAACATGTGGTTGATCAGGTCACGCTCCAGCAATGCTTCGCTGTAGCGCGGCTCAAACACCTCGCCATCGATATGGCGGTAACGGCTGGGCAGGTCGACCACATCAACAATGCCACCCGGATAAAGAATCGACAGCCGTTCCACCAGATTGGACAGCTCACGCACGTTGCCCGGCCAGGGGTGCTGCATCAGCGACTCAATGGCGACTTGGGTAAAACGCACAGTGGCGCGGTTCTCCGCCTCCAGGCGGGCATTCAACTCCTGCAACAGCAGCGGGATGTCATCCTGCCGCTCGCGCAGTGCCGGCGTGGTAATGGGGAACACATTGAGGCGGTAATAGAGATCTTCGCGGAACTTGTCCTCGCCGATCATCTTTTCCAAATCGCGGTGGGTGGCCGCAACCACCCGCACATCAGCGGCGATCGGTTGGTTCCCCCCCACCCGCTCAAAGATCCGCTCCTGCAGCACGCGCAGCAGCTTGACCTGCATCGCCAGCGGCATATCGCCGATCTCATCAAGGAACAGGGTGCCCCCCTGCGCCATCTCGAACCGCCCTTTGCGGCTGCTGATGGCGCCGGTGAAGGAGCCCTTCTCGTGGCCAAACAGCTCGCTCTCCAGCAGTTCGCCGGGAATGGCGCCACAGTTGACCGGCACGAACGGGCCACTGGCACGGGGCGACATAAAGTGAATATTGCGCGCGATCACCTCTTTACCGGTGCCCGACTCGCCAAGTACCAAGACGTTGGCATCGGTCGGCGCCACCTGCTCAATCAGCTGGCGCACCTCGGCGATGGCGGCACTACGCCCCACCAGCGAGCGGAACAGCTTGGTCTGGCCCGAACGGGCACGGGCAGTGAGCGGGTTCTTGCGGTGGTACTGCTGGGCCCGATGGAGCGCTTCCATCAGCTGGCCCTGACGTAGCGGCCAGTGCACCCGACCGACCAGATTGGCCGGGGTGTCCTCCAGCGGGCCATCGCCAATCCACAGGAAGGGCAACGCCGGGCGGCTGTCAGCCAGCTGCTGCAACAGCGCTAACTGATCCTCCGGCAACAGCACCGCGTGCCAGCCGTCGCTACCGGCGAGGATGTGCCTGGCGTCAGCCAAAGTCGCAACCACCACCGTCTGACCGACGAACTCAAGCGCGAAACGCAATTGCTCACGCCGCGAGAGATTGTCGTCGATGACCAGAATATCGCTGATGCCTTGCATAGAACCTGCTTTCGCTATCGCATCCACACCACCCCGTCGCGGGGTGGCAGCTGCAGCTATTGTAATGGAGCCCCGCATGACGGCAACCGCCCGGGGGTGCGATTTGTCTCGCAAATTGGCATAAATGGGCGGCATCTCATGTGGTTGCACACGCTCAGCGGCATGGATTGAGGCATTATTGGTGGAATGGATGTTGCTTCTTGTGCCCAGGCCCCCAGGGGAGACGCCAAATGTTCGACAACAAATCTCTGCTGATCACCGGTGGTACCGGCTCTTTCGGCCACCAGTACGTGGAGACGCTGTTAGCCCGTTACAAACCGCGCCGACTGGTGATCTACTCCCGCGATGAGCTCAAGCAGTATGAGATGCAACAGCGCTTCAACCAGCCATGCATGCGTTACTTCATCGGCGACGTGCGTGACAAGGACCGCCTGACCCAGGCGTTGAGTGGCATCGACTATGTCATTCATGCTGCCGCCCTCAAGCAGGTGCCGGCGGCGGAATACAACCCGATGGAGTGCATCAAGACCAACATCAACGGTGCCGAAAACGTCATAGCCGCGGCTCTG
>JAGOCY010000280.1 GCA_017998495.1 Corallincola sp. | reverse complement strand
CACTGGCGGGGGTCCAGGCGCTCGGCCAGCTGTAACGCGTCGCTTACCTGATCGTAATCGAGCGCGATCAGTACCCGGGGATCGGTCATGCTTCTCTCCTCATCCTCATTCGCCTTCCAGCCCCTGTTTGGGACGGATCGTGTTCCAGCGATGGCAGGCCGGGCAGTGCCACAGCAACTGCGGGCTGGTAAAACCGCACTGGCGGCACTGAAAACGGCCACTGCCAGCCAGATAATCATCAAGCAAGCCGGCGATCATCTGCCAGCGCTGACGATCATCGCCATCATTACTGGCCTGTTCACACAGCCGCACCAACTGTTTGAAGGCGCGCAGATTGGGACGCTGGCGCAGCCCTGTCAACAGGAACTCCCGCGACGCCGCGACACCGTTACGCCTGGCCAGCAAGCCAGCCCAGGTGAGGCTGACGGTAGCGCCACCCTGCCCCAGCAAGCTCTCGACAAATTCTGTGGCTGCGGCCTCATCGCCCGCCGCTTCCAACAGAGCCATCAACCGCGGCAGGGCCACCGCCGCCAGATCCGGAGAACTCTGCACCAGCCGGCGCAAGGCTGCTGCTTCAATCAGGGGCTGGCCCTGGTGATGGGCCATGTTGGCCTTAAGCAGAATCAACCGTGGGTGATCCGGCAGCAGCTTCTCTGCCTCACGCAGCAGCGCGCCCAGGTCCGCACCACTGTGGCTGGCCAGTTCATTCTCCAGGCGCTCACATTGGTGATGAAATACCGTTTCGCGCAGCTCCGGCTGACGCGCCAGACGATATTTGTCGGCCATCGCCAGCGACCGCTGCCAGTCGTGGCTCTGCTCGTAGATGCGCAGCAGCCGCTCGCCTGCCCGCGCCACATGGGCCTGATTATCAAGAAGTTCCAGTAACAGCTGCTCAGCCCGATCAACCACCCCGGCACTCAGGTAGTCATCGGCCAGTTCCAGTGCCGCCAATTCGCGGAACTCCTGAGGCAGCGACGGCCGGGCCAGCAGGTTGGAATGAAGACGAATGGCCCGATCCAGCTCACCACGGCGGCGAAACAGGGTGGCGACAGCGAAATGGGTATCGATGGTCTGGCGATCCACTTCGATCGCCTGAATAAAGAGATCGATCGCCTTGTCGGACTGATCCGCCAGCAGGTAATTCAGCCCGGTAACGTAGCTCTCGGAGTTCTTAAGCTGGCGGCGCCGCTGCTCCAGCCGCACGCTGCGCCGCCCCATGTACCAGCCATAGGCGACCCCTAGCGGCACCAGCAGCACCAGCAGTTCGGTCATGTCAGGCGCCGTTGCTGCCCGCAGCGGCGCTCACTTTGTGCTGACGCTGCAGTCGCGACAAGCGCCAGCGCAAACGGGCCAGCGGCCACAGCATGGCACAGGCACCACAGGCTGCCCCTAGCAGTAAGGTGAGGGCCAGCAGGGTCGCCAAGCGCATCTCCACCATGCCCAGCAGGAAGTTAAAGGCAACAGGATCACGGTTAAGGAAACCGATGGCCGCAGCCAGCAGCAACAGCGCGATTAACGGAATAGCGAACAACAGGCGGCGCACGGCAAACTCCGGACGTCAGCAGGTAGCGGCATTATGGCATAACCGGCAGCAAGGCCGGCGGACTCAGCAGGCAGAAATGAAAAAGGCACAGTCGCCTGTGCCTTTTCTGGGAACGCTTACAGGCTGTTGACCCGCTCGCGCAACTCCTTGCCCGGCTTGAAGTGGGGCACGCGTTTGGCCTCCAGCTTCACGGTTTCCCCGGTCTTGGGGTTGCGACCAATGCGTGGTGCCCGGTGGTGCAGGGAAAAACTGCCAAAGCCGCGGATCTCGATCCGGCGACCATCCTCAAGACTGGACGACAACTGCTCAATCACCTCCTTCACCGCCCACTCCACTTCACGCGGAGACAGATGGCTCTGGCGAACGATCAACCGCTCAATCAATTCCGACTTGGTCATGCACCTTCTCCCAACCACCGGTGGTGGTCAACGGGGAGGGAAACTCCCTCCCCCGGCCATTATCAGGCGTCGCCCTTGGCGTTTTTGAACGCTTCAGCCATCGCGCTGGAGAAGGCCACTTCGCCACCCTGATTTACGGTGTCGATCGCTGCTTTCTCGTCTGCTTCATCCTTGGCACGGATGGACAGGCTGACAACGCGATTCTTACGGTCAACGCCCATGAACTTGGCTTCCAGCTCTTCGCCAACTTTCAGCACAGTGCTGGCATCTTCGATGCGATCACGGCTGATGTCGGAAGCGCGCAGGTAGCCTTCAACGCCGCCAGCCAGGGCAATGGTTGCACCCTTGGCGTCAACAGCGGTCACGGTCCCCTTAACGATAGCACCTTTCTTGTTATCGCTCAGGTAGTTGTTGAACGGATCGTCGTTCAGCTGCTTGATGCCAAGGCTGATGCGCTCGCGCTCCGGATCGACCTGCAGCACCACGGCATGGACTTCTTCGCCCTTCTTGAATTCGCGCACGGCTTCTTCGCCCTGAGCGTTCCAGGAGATGTCGGAGAGGTGAACCAGACCGTCGATGCCACCGTCCAGACCGATGAAGATACCGAAGTCGGTGATCGACTTGATCTTGCCGCTGACCTTGTCGCCCTTGGCGAACTTGGTCGCGAACTCTTCCCACGGGTTCTGACGGCACTGCTTGAGGCCGAGGCTGATACGGCGACGCTCTTCGTCGATGTCCAGCACCATGACTTCAACCAGATCATCCAGGCTGACGACCTTGGACGGGTGAACGTTCTTGTTGGTCCAATCCATTTCGGAAACGTGAACCAGACCTTCGACGCCTTCCTGGATCTCCACGAAGCAGCCGTAGTCGGTCAGGTTGGTCACGCGACCCTTGATGCGGGTGCCTTCCGGGTAGCGCTTGGCAATTTCGACCCACGGATCGCTGCCCAGCTGCTTGAGGCCCAGAGAAACACGGTTGCGCTCGCGGTCGAATTTGAGGACCTTGACCAGGATCTCTTCGCCGACAGCCACGATTTCGCTCGGGTGCTTGACGCGTTTCCACGCCATGTCGGTGATGTGCAACAGACCGTCGATGCCGCCCAGATCAACGAAGGCGCCGTAGTCAGTGAGGTTCTTGACGATACCTTTGACTTCGCTGCCTTCCTGCAGGGTTTCGAGCATGGCGGCGCGCTCACCGGTGAGCTCTTTCTCGAGCACGGCGCGGCGGCTGACAACCACGTTGTTGCGTTTCTGGTCGAGCTTGATGACCTTGAATTCGAGGTCCTTGCCTTCCAGGTGAGCGGTATCGCGCACCGGGCGCAGATCGACCAGCGAGCCCGGCAGGAACGCACGGATGCCAGCGAGGTCGACAGTGAAACCGCCCTTCACCTTGCCGCTGATCTGGCCGGTGACATTGGACTGCTCTTCGAAAGCGCGCTCCAGAACGATCCAGGCTTCGTGGCGCTTGGCTTTTTCGCGCGACAGCAGGGTCGCACCGTAGCCATCTTCCACGGCATCCAGGATGACATCCACTTCGTCGCCGATGGCAACTTCAATCTGGCC
>JAGOCY010000279.1 GCA_017998495.1 Corallincola sp. | reverse complement strand
GGCCATAATAAGGGGCCGTCTCACCACTGACCGGCGCCTTGTAGAAGCGGGTCGCCGTCAGCCCCAGCCACAGCGCCCGCCCCAGGTTGGCCAGCGCATAGCGAACGTGACCAACCAGCAGCTGGTCAAAACGTTTGAGCCCTTCATCGCCATCAGCCAGTGCCGCCGCTTCCATCTCAGCAAAAATGTAGGGGTGGCAACGGGTGGCCCCCTGGCCAAAGATCATCAGGTTGCGGGTGAGGATGTTGGCCCCTTCCACCGTGATGGCGATCGGCATACCCATGTACTGGTGGGCCAGATAGTTGAGCGGACCACACTGAATGCCGCGACCAGCGTGAATATCCATGGCGTGGGTCATGGCCTTACGCGCCAGTTCGGTCATGTGGTACTTGGCGATGGCGGTCAGCACCCCGGGGCTGTGATTCAGATCGAGGGCGGTAGTGGTCAGGGTACGCATCGCCTCCAGCCGGTAGGCGTTAGCGCCAATCTCAGCCATCGGCAGCTGCACCCCTTCAAACTTGCCGAGCGACAAGCCGAACTGACGACGAACAAAGGCATAGGCACCGGTGGTCCGGGCCGCCAGCTGGGTGGCCGCGGTACCCAGCGCCGGCAGCGAAATGCCACGCCCGGCCGACAGACACTCCACCAGCATGCGCCACCCTTTGCCGGCGTAATCCGGGCCACCGATGATCCAGTCGATGGGAATAAACACATCCTTGCCTTCGGTGGTGCCATTCATGAACGCCTGGTTCATCGGCTTATGGCGATCGCCGATCTTCACCCCCGGATGGCTGGCCGGCACCAGCGCACAGGTGATCCCCAACTCCTCTTTGCCGCCGAGCAGACCGTCCGGGTCGCGCAGCTTGAACGCCAGCCCGACCACAGTCGCCACGGGCGCCAGGGTGATGTAACGCTTGCTCCAGCTCAGACGAATACCGAGCACGGTTTCACCGTTATAGTCGCCGCGACAGACCACCCCTTCATCTGGAATGGCCCCGGCATCCGAGCCGGCTTCCGGCCCGGTCAGGGCAAAACAGGGGATCTCGCGACCATCGGCCAGCGCCGGCAGCCAGCGCTGTTTCTGCGCCTCAGTGCCGTAATGGCTGAGCAGCTCACCCGGGCCGAGCGAGTTAGGCACCATCACCGTGACCGCCGCGCTCAGGCTCTTGGAGGCGATACGGGCGACAATGGTGGAGTTGGCCAGCGCCGAAAACTTGAGGCCGCCATACTCGCGGGCGATGTTGAGGGCAAAAAATTTCTCACGCTTGAGGTAATCCCACACCTCGGGCGGCAGATCCTGCAGTTCACTGACAATTTTATAGTCATCGAGCATCGCCAGCAGGGTCTCGACCTGATGGTCGAGGAACGCCTGCTCCTCCGCGCTCAGCTGCGGCTGCGGATACGCATGCAGGGTGTTCCAGTCTGGCTTGCCGCGAAACAGCTCCCCTTCCCACCAGGTGTCGCCGGCTTCCATCGCCTCACGCTCGGTGGCGCTCATCGGCGGCAGACTGCGCTGAAAATAGCGGTAAACCGCACGGCTCAGCAGCAGACGGCGGGTATCGGCGTGGAACAGCACCACGGCCAGGGCAACAACGAGGATCAACAGCAGGATGGTCATGGCTTTTCAACCTTTGCTTGTCGTCAGAGGGGCGGCTACGCCGGCCGCGATATAGGGGATCACCTGACGGATCACCCCTTCGATATCCAGATGCTGGCCGAAATCATTCTCGGCGATCTCGCGCAACGCGCGATTGGAGGCGAGGGCAAAGACCGCCGTCCCCAAAGTGAAGTGAAGCCGCCAGAACAGCTCTGGTGGTGGCAATTGCGGATAAGCCCGGCACACCGCCTGGGTAATGTGCTCGATCACCACCCCATAACGGGTGGTGAGAAACCAGCGCAGGTGACCCTGAACGTCGGTATAGCCACGGCCAAGCAGCTGCAAAAACAAGGTGGTGCCGTTCTTGCGGAAGCGGTTGAGCGCCAATAACGGCTCAACAAAAGCCTCAAACACCTGCTCCATCAGCGGCTGACGCGGATCCTCCAGCAGCACCACCAAGGCCCGATCGAGCTGCGGCATAAACTGCTCGAGATAGCGGCTCAGCACCGCGCGGATCAGCTCTTTTTTGGAGCCAAAGTGATAGTTGACCGAGGCCAGATTGACCTCGGCGCGACTGGTGATCTGGCGCAGCGAGGTGTCTGAGAACCCCCGCTCGGCAAACAGCAGTTCGGCGGCATCCAGAATTCGGACTTTGGTATCGATGGCGCTCATGGACACCTCTTCAAACGACCGTTTGAATCGTATGTTTGACTGGTCGGTCCTGTCAAGGCGGCGGCATACAACTGTGCGCCAGGCCCGCCAGCGACTGCTGGCGGCCTGAATAATCAGGATAAAAAAGGAGAATGAAGCGGAACTAAAGCGAACGCTTGGCGGTCTGACCCTATGAAAGTCGCAAGTGCTTTCTCTCTCCCTGGGCCCGGCCGCCTGACTGTCGCGTTAATGGCTGGGCCATTTTTTTATCTGTAGCTTAGCGAGCGGCACGCCGCTCGGCGTCACTTGGCTTTAGGTACAAAGGACTCGATCAGCTGATAGCTGCCCGGGCTCCACTGCTTCGACTGCAACACGGTCAACTGGCCAGTGGCCACTTTACCCGCGTCTTGGCCCAACAGCAGGCTCGCCAGCTGATCCAGCCCCGGGCTGTGTGCCACCAGCCAGCAACAGCCAGGTTTGCCCGGCATCACCCGCTTTTTCAGCTGTGCCCACAGGCTGTCGCCATCGGCTTCATACAGCGACGGCATCAGCTGCAGGCGCGCTTCATCCAACCCGAGAGTGGTCATCAGCGCCAACGCCGTACTGTAGGTACGCACTGCGGGTGAGCAGAGCACTTTATCCGGTAGATGCTGGGCCAGCAGCGGCTGTTTGCTCAGGCGCTGTAACTCGCGGTAACCGCGTCCGTTGAGTGGGCGCAGCAGATCGCTGGCCTCCTCATGGCGCCAGCTGGATTTAGCATGACGGATCAGAACCAGGGAATGCATGACCGCTCCTGTCGCCTACCCATGGGTAAGCCTTTGGTTGAAAAGCATGATTGGCAAACTCCACCATGATGCCAAGGTCCGTAACAGTTGTTGGTGACATTTTGATGACAGCCAGCCACAAGTGATCCTGGTCACGGCGCTGGCAGCCAGCGCGCCGAGCGGCTAGAATTCGCGCGCTTTTGCCCCAGGAGTCCGCCATGTCTGGCCACAAGATCGGTTTTGTCTCTCTCGGCTGCCCCAAAAATCTGGTGGACTCCGAACGCATCCTCACCCAGCTGCGGGTGGAAGGCTATGACGTGGTGCCGACTTACGACGACGCCGATCTGGTGATCGTCAACACCTGCGGTTTTATCGACAGCGCTGTGGCCGAATCGCTGGAGACCATCGGTGAAGCCTTGGCGGAAAATGGCAAGGTGCTGGTCACCGGCTGCCTGGGCGCCAAAGAGGACGTGATCCGCGAGGTCCACCCCAATGTACTGGCGGTTAC